>NZ_JBHUYJ010000101.1:0-28778 GCF_042668715.1 Streptomyces sp. NPDC057271 | reverse complement strand
CTATCGCCTCGCTGATCTCGGCCTCGGTCACGTTCTCACTGGTCATCGGTGCATCCTCCATGATCGGGAGTTACACCGAACGATTTACAGTCCCCGCGCCGTTCGAGCGTCATCGGCTCACCTGTGACAATGCTGGCGTTGTACGCCTCGGTAGCGACTGCCACGTCCGAGGCGTACACGTGGAGAGGGCGCCTGATGAAGTCTCGCAGGCTCCGGCGCGCAGCACCGATGTCCCAGACCGTCTTGATGATGCCGCCCACTTCCAGCACCGCCGAGATCACGTAGAGAGTCACTGCCGCAGACATGTCCGGAGGGTACTGCGCACGGGAGGCGCGGAATCCCTGTAGCGGTGTACTTGGGCGGGAGGTCGCCCATCTGGAGGCTCCTCCTCGACACCGCGACCACCCGCTGGACTCAACGGAGAATCAGACAGACGGACAGGCTCGCCGCTAACACAGAATCCCGGCCTGGCCAAAACACCCTTTCCCTGGATTTTCAAGCTGTCACCCAACGGTTCAGCAACGGGAGTCCAGCAATGTCCCATGCCCATCCGCAGCACGAGACCGCCTTCCTGAACCTCCCCAAGGCGGCCGCATATCTGGGGCTGTCTCCCAACACCCTGTATGTCTGGCGACACCGTCGCCAAGGCCCCCCGAGCTTCCGTATGGGGCGGCGGGTCATGTACCGCGTATCGGCCCTGGACCAGTGGGTGCGAGACCAGGAGATGTCCGACTCGCGGTCCAACGCTGCCCTCAACCCCTTGGCGCAGAGGCCCCAGCGCCGTGTGAAGAGCTCCCGGTAGCCCGCTCGGCCTCGTCCGAAGAACCGAGCAAGGAAGCAGCTCGATCCGGGATAAGAACCCGCTCCGGACGGCGTTCCCAAGACCAACTCAAGCACGATCCCGCAAAGCACCCTCCGGGAGGACCACCGCATGGCCGGATATATAGAGGACCGATGGCTCAAGAAGCGGCCGGACAAGCAGACCGGTAAGCGTGAGCGCACCACCCTCTACGGAAAGGGCCTGCGGTATCGCGTCAAGGGAATCCCGGGCGTCCAGGACCGCTCGTTCGCCACCAGCGAGGATGCCAAGCAGTGGCTCGCCTCCGCGAAGACCGACTCGGGGCGCGGCGAGTTCGTCGACCCCCGCGACGGCTCGATCTCCATGGCCGACTACATCGAGGAGCACTGGTGGCCCGGCCGTACGGATGAGCCGTCCACGGCCGGCCCTCTGCGCAGCCGGATCTGGAACCACGTCATCCCCCTCATGGGCGACGTCCCCTTGAAGGACATCGACGCCTCGACGCTGAGGACGTTCAAGGCGGCCCTGCTGCGCCGCGTCGAGGGATCGACGGCCGAGGTGATCTGGGGGCACCTCACCTCGATCCTCAACAGCGCGGTGGACGACAAGCGACTGCTCCGCAACCCGGTCAAGGTGCACCAGAGCGTCAAGCGGCCTCGGCGGGCGGAGAAGAAGGCGAAGGCGTGGACGCGGGCCGTCGCCGACGCCGTCCGGACCCATCTCCAGGAGCGGTACCAGTTCGCCGTGGACCTGGGGCTCGGCCTCGGCCTGCGCCAGGGAGAGGCCTTCGGCCTGGCGGAGGAGGACTTCGACTTCGAGGCCGGCGTCGTCCACGTACGGCGCCAGCTCCGGTGGGACATCAAGGGACGGGCGTACTTCTGCCTCCCCAAGGGTGGCAAGACCCGCGAGGTCCCGCTCTCCCCGAATCTCGCGGCACGTGCCCGGGCGCACTTCCGGCGCTTCCCACCGGTGGCGTGCACGCTGCCTTGGCGGAACCCCGAGGCGCCGACGACCGCGCTGGAGGAGAAGCAGCGGAAGCCGATCACGGTGATGCTGGTCCTCACCACCTCGCACGGCAACCGCATCTACTACAGGACGTGGAACGAGCGCAGCTGGAAGCCCGCCCTCGCCGCCGCCGGCGTCCTGAAGATCGTGGGTGAGAAGGTCCAGCACTACGGTGGCCGGGTACGCCGGTACCCCGCCTTCGAGCTGTCCCGGTCGGACATGTTCCACGTCCTCCGGCACACCTACGCGAGCGTGCAGCTGGAGGCCGGGGAGTCCGTCGTCAGCCTGTCGACGTGGCTGGGGCACGCCTCCCCGAAGATCACGCTCGACCACTACGCTCACTTCATGCCGGGTGCGGGCTTCCGGGGCCTGGCCGCGATGGACGCGTGGCTGGAGCAGGACCACCAGCACAAAATCCCTCAGAAGTCCCTGCTGGCCGGGTGGACGACCCAGCTGACCATGAATCCGCAGGTCAAGGACATGATCAGCGTGGCGGGCAACGTGAACGTCAAGTACAAGGAGACGGCGCGCGGCGGGCTCGCGGTGAACATCATCGAGTGCTGAGGCTGTAGGCCCTGACCAGCGTTTTTGCGTCGCTCAGCGCTGGTCGGGGCCTTGCCTGATCGTACGGCGGGAAAACCCTGAGGCCGCTCTAACAAGAGTCTTCTTAAACTCGTGCCATGGCTACCTCCCCGGCTCCCGGCGAAGGACCCGTCCGGCCCGTTTCGGTCTCGCTCCACGAAGGCACCATCGCCGCCCTCAAGGCACGCACGGGCAAGCGAGGCATGTCCGCCTACGTCGAGTCCCTCATCCAGCGCCAACTGGAACGAGACCGACTGCACGAACTCATCGAGGATGCGGAAGCCGAACACGGCCCGGTCGACCAGTCGGCCGTCGACGCCAAACGTGCCGTCCTCCGCGGCGAGACGGCCGGCTCGGCGGACGCCGCGTGAGCGGCACGCTCGTCCTGGACTGCGAAGGCCTGTCCCAACTGGTGCGACGCACACCTGAGATCACCGAGTGGCTGACGGCAGCGGAAGCCGAAGACATCCGCGTCGTCACCAACTCCGTCACCCTCGTCGAAGCACGCGACCCCAAGGTCGACCAGGCTCGCTTCGACCACGCCGTCTCCCGCGTGAACATCATCCCGCCCAACGAAGCCATCGCTCGCCGTGCGAGCAAGCTCCTGGCCGCGGCCGGACTGCACGGCCACGAGTACGCCCTCGACGCCGTCGTGGCCGCCACCGCGCTCACCTCACCTGCCCCGGTCACCGTCCTGGCATCGGGCCCCGAAGACCTCCTGATGCTCTGCGGCCCGGGCGTCCGCGTGATCAGAGTCTGATCCCGCGCGACGCACGCCGATCCGCCGGGGCAGGCACACATGCCGCTCGACGACCTCGCCCTCACGTGCCGGAGCCTGACC
Source organism: Streptomyces sp. NPDC057271 (assembly GCF_042668715.1). Taxonomy (NCBI): domain Bacteria; kingdom Bacillati; phylum Actinomycetota; class Actinomycetes; order Kitasatosporales; family Streptomycetaceae; genus Streptomyces; species Streptomyces sp. NPDC057271. The sequence continues at coordinate 25,551 of NZ_JBHUYJ010000101.1, read as the reverse complement.
GAGTTCGTCGGTCTCGGTCCCCGGGCCGACCCGGTCGGTGCGGAAGCCGCGCATGCGACGCGGGATCGCGGGCACCCGTAAGGGCGACCGTCTACCGCGGAGGTGCAGCCATGGTCCCGCTGCTGATCGTCTTGGCCCTGATCCTGATTCTCTTCGGAGCCGGGTTCGCGGCCGACGTGCTCTGGTTCATCGCCATCGCCGTGCTGGTGCTGTGGGTGCTCGGGTTCTTCATGCGCAGCGGCGGGGCGCGTTGGTACCGCTGGTGATCCCGATCCCGCCGGCGGCCCGGACGGGCGGCGAGTCGTTCGCCGCCCGTCCCGTTTCCGGGTGGGTCAGGCCTTGTTGAGGTGCGCCCAGAACTCGTCCCAGGACAGCTTCCCGTCGCCGTTGTCGTCGCGCTGCTTGATGAGCGCCTCGGCGACCGTCTCGGTGACGTTGAAGTCACCCAGCTGAGCCATGACGCTCTTGTACTCGGCGGCCGTGATGAGGCCGTCCCCGTCCACGTCGAACCGCTCGAACGCCGTGCGTGCCGACTCGATGTCCGCCACTGATTCCGCCCCTTCTCGATGCTTCGATGACGGGGAGAGATTATCGGGCGGTGAGCGGGGCCCGGCCGCCGGGCCATGACGGATCGTGGGAGATCATGGAGGTATGAACGACGACGTGGCACGGATCCTGGCGGCTGCGGCAGGGGGGCGGTTCCCGCCGCCGGACGGTTCGACGACCGTCGTCCCTCCGCCGAACGACCGGGACGCCGGCGTCCTCGCCTTCACCGCGCACTCGGTCGTCTTCACGGACGCGGATCCGGCGTGGGTACGGACGGAGTTGGCGGCCGCCTCCAGTGACCCGCTGGCCGCGTCGATGAACCCGGGATTCCTGCTCGCCCTGATGCGGCACACGGGCCGCCGCATGAACACCATCGACCTGCTGACGGTCGCCACGGCGCTGCCCGGGGAACCGGAGCTGCCGCTGCGGGAGATCGAGGACCCCGAGCACCCCCGGGTGGCGCGGGCGCTGAAGTTCCGCGACGACGTACGGGTGTGGGCGGCCGACGGCGGCGTGGTCATCCTGGGGCGTGGCGTGGCGGGCCGCTGGGAGGCGGCGATCGAGGTCGACGAGGACGTCCGGCACCGCGGGATCGGCCGGGCGCTGGCCCTCGCCGCCCGGCATCTGACGCCGGGCGACGTGGTGTGGGCGCAGCAGTCCCCCGGCAACGCCCGCAGTGTCCGCGTCTTCCAGGCGGCGGGATACCGCCCGGTGGCCTCCGAGGCCCTCCTGACCGCGGGCTGACCGCCCCGGGTGTCGGCCCGGGGTGTCAGCGGAAGACGCCGGTGTGGCCGAGGGAGTAGCGGCCGGGCTGGGGGTAGACGGCGAGGCCGTGGGGGCCTCCGCCGACCGGGATGCGGGCCAGCTGCTCGCCTGTCGTGGTGTCGATCGCGTACACCTCGGAGTGGTAGCGGCCGGACAGCCACAGCACCTTGCCGTCGGCGGAGACCCCGCCCATGTCCGGGGAGCCGCCGTTCGGCAGACGCCACTTCTTCGTCAGCCTGTTCTGGCCGAAGTCGAAGACCGACACGGATCCCTCGCCGCGGTTGGGGATGTACATCTCCTTGGAGTCACGCGAGATGTAGAGGCCGTGGGCGCCCTTGCCGGTCGGCATCAGCCGCGGCGTGGTGAACTTCTCGCCGTCCAGGACCCACATGCCGTGGGCCATCATGTCGGCGATGTAGAAGGTCTTGCCGTCCGGGGAGATCTTCACGTCCTGCGGCATGGCGCCCTGCAGGGGCAGCTTCTGCTGGCCGATGACCTCCATCTTCGCCGTGTCGACCTTCAGGAGTTCGCCGGAGAACTCGCAGGAGACGACGAAGTACCGGCCGTCCGCGGAGAAGTCGGCATGGTTGACGCCGTAGCAGGAGACCGGGACGGTCTTCTTCCGCTCCATGGTGTGCGGGTCGCGGAAGACCAGCTCGCGGTCGAGGGAGGCCATGACGACGGCGTACTTCCCGTCGGGCGTGAAGTACAGGTTGTACGGGTCGTGGACCTCGACGGGCTTGCCCGCGACGCCGGTGGCCGGGTCGATCGGGGTGAGCGTGTGGCCGCGGTTGTTGTTGACCCAGAGGGTCTTCAGGTCCCAGGACGGGACGACGTGCTGGGGCTGGATGCCGACCGGGATGGTCTCGATGACCTTGTACGTCGCCGGGTCGATGACCGAGACGGTGTTGGAGTTGGTGTTGGGCACGTAGACCCGGGACGGGAAGTCCTTGACGACGGGCGAGAGCTTGCCCGGCCGGTCCGCCGCGTAGATGTCGTCCGGGTCGAGGACCGGCGGCATGCCGGGCAGTCCGGCCGGGGCGGCCTTCTTCGGCGGGGCGGGGACGGCGCCGGCCTCCTTCTTGGCCCCGCCCCGGGGTTCGGGCGCCTCGCCGGCGATGCCGCATCCGGCGAGCGCGGTGAGCAGGGCGGCGGCGAGGAGGCTCTTCGTACGCGTGGTGAGAGGCAGCATCAGGTCAGCAGCTCCGTGGTCGTCACCGGGCGCAGGCCGCGGCGGTCGAGGTCGGCGAGGAGGGGCGGCAGCGCGGCAAGGGTGTCCGCGTAGCCGAGGTGCAGGCTCACCACGGATCCGCCCCGGATCTGTCCGGTGACGGTGCGGACGACGGCCGGTCCGCCGGGCGAGGTGTGGTCGAGGGAGTCGACGTCGTACGAGAGGACGTGCGGGTAGCCGGCGCGGGCGGCCGCGTGCAGGACGGCCTCGGAGGCGCGGCGGGTCCTGGAGGGCCGGAACCAGGTGCCGATGGAGCCGGTGAGGCGGCGCAGCCGGGTGGCGCAGGCGGTGATCTCGGCGTACGCCTCCGCCTCGGTCATCGCGTTGACGTCGAGGTGGTGCTGGGTGTGGTTGCCGAGGTCGTGGCCGCCGTCGAGGATCCGGCGGGCGATCTCGGGGTACCGGTCGAGCCATTCCCCGACGGCGAGGACGGTGACCCTGGCGCCGCCCTTCTCGGCCTCGGCGAGCACGGCGCGGGCGAGGGCCGGGTCGCCCTGGCCGTGGAAGGTGAGGGCGACCCGTGGGCGGTCGCGCGGTCCGCTCTCGATCTCGGCGGGGCGGCCAGCGAACCGGCGGGGAGCCGCTGCGGCGCGCTTCTCGGCGGGGTCGGGGCCGCGCGGCGCGGGGCGTCGCGGCGGCGGTCCGGTCTCCGTACCGCAGGCGGTGGTGAGGGCTCCCGCGAGGGCGGCCGCCGCACCTGCCCGCAGTGCGGCACGACGGTCGGTGAGGGTCACGCGCCCATTAAAAGGGGGTGATGCCCGAAAAGTAACGATTGAGCCAATTCAGGACGTTTACAGGCCCCCACGGGGCGTCCGGCATGCGGACGCGGCGAGGAAACACCCGATGAACGCCATACTTATTCACCATTTACAAGGGCGGTGCTCCATGTCACCAACGATTCATTGGCAGACTGTACCGGTTTGACCGATTTTGACGCTATAGGGACTTTTGGCGACAAGGCCCGTTGTCTGCCATAGTCGGAGTCACGACCCCCATTGACCCGGGCAAGGTCGTCTTCACGGCCGTGGATTACACCCCCCCGATCCACGGCCGTCTCACGGAAGCCCCCAGGTGCCCCACAGCGGCGAACGGGGGCTTCTGTGCGTCCGGAGACGGGCCGGGGCACGCCCGCGTACGAGGCGTCAGCGGTCGGAGACCCGCATCTCGAACCAGGTGGTCTTGCCGCGCGGCTGCAGATCCACGCCCCAGCGGTCGGAGAGCTTGTCGACGAGGAAGAGCCCGCGGCCGCTGATATCCATCTCCTGGACGGGCATCAGGCAGGGCAGGCCTCGCGACGGGTCGCGCACCTCGACACGGATCCAGCCGCGGCGGCGCATCAGCCGCAGGGCGAAGACGCGCGCACCGGTGTGACGCACGGCGTTGCCGACGAGTTCCGAGACGAGTAAAACCGCGTGTTCCGCGATCTGAGGGGTCAGCGCCCACTGGCGCAGCACGACGCACTGGGTGAGCCGGCGGGCCACCGCGGCGGACTCGGGACGGGACGGCAGCCGGACGTCGTCCTCGGCCGGATTCCCGTACAACTCCACGGCTTTGAGGGCCTGTTCGTCCTCGACGGTCGGTACCCACCGTGCGGCGGTCGCCCCGCCGTGCTGCCGTGGTTGCTCCACACCCTCCAGGCCCGCCATGCCCCCCATCATGGCCGGACGGACGGGGCCGCGTGGGCGTTCCGGAGGAATCGGTACCACCGGATTCAACAATTCCGCGAGATTCCTCCGGCATATGCCAGAGGCGGGCGACGGTACTCGCGAGTACGTGACGAACCGCCGCCCGCCGCCGGTCAGACGAACTTGGCCTTGCCCGGACCCTCCTCGACGAAGCTCCGCATCCCACGCTCCCGGTCCTCGGTCGCGAACAGGCCCGCGAACCAGGTGCGCTCGATCGCGAGGCCGGTGTCGATGTCGGCCTCCAGGCCCTGGTCGATCGCCTCCTTCGCGGCGCGCAGGGCGATGGCGGGCCCCTGGGCGAGCTTCGCGGCCCAGGCGTGCGCCTGCTCGTACACCTCGGCCGCGGGGACGACGCGGTCGACCAGGCCGAGCGACAGGGCCTCGTCGGCCTTGACCATCCGGCCGGTGAAGATGAGGTCCTTCGCCTTGGAGGGGCCGATCAGCCGGGAGAGCCGCTGGGTGCCGCCGGCGCCCGGGATCAGGCCGAGCAGGATCTCGGGCTGGCCGAGCTTGGCGTTGTCGGCGGCGATCCGGTAGTCGGCGCAGAGCGTCAGCTCGCAGCCGCCGCCCAGGGCGTAGCCGGTGATCGCGGCGACGACGGGCTTGGGGATCCGGGCGATCGCGGTGAAGGAGTCCTGGAGCGCGCGCGACCGCTTGACCATGGCCGCGTGGTCCATGACCTGCATCTCCTTGATGTCCGCACCGGCCGCGAACACCTTCTCGCCGCCGTACAGGATCACGGCCCGTACGTCGTCGCGGTCGGTCACCTCCTGGGCCAGCTCGCGCAGCCGGTCCTGGACGGCGATGTCGAGGGCGTTCATCGGAGGGCGGTCGAGGCGGATCGTGCCGACGCCTTCGGCGACTTCGAGGTTCACAGTCATGGAAGGCAGGTTAGCCGCGGGGGGCCCGGGGGGAATCCCCCGGAGGGCCCGGCACGACGAGGGACCCGGTGCTGTTGCTCACAGCACCGGGTCCCTCGCGGAGTCAGGCTCCGAGGCCTACTTGATCCACTCCGACCAGGACATGTTCCAGCCGTTCAGGCCGTTGTCCGGGGCGATCTGCTTGTCCTTCGAGTTCTTCACGACCACCACGTCGCCGATGAGCGAGCGGTCGTAGAACCAGGCCGCCGGTGTGGTGCTGTCGCCCGCGCCGCGGGTGTCGCGCAGACCGACGCAGCCGTGGCTGACGTTCGCCGAGCCGAAGGTCCCGGACGAGGCCCAGTAGTTGCCGTGGACGAACGTGCCCGAGGTGGACAGACGCATCGCGTGCGGCACGTCCTTGATGTCGTACTCACCGCCGAAGCCGACGGTGGCGCCGTTCATCCGGGTCACCTTGTACTTCTCGCTGATGACCATCTGACCGTTGTACGTGGTCGTGGACGGGGCGCCCGCGGTGATCGGGATCGTCTTGATGATCTTGCCGTCGCGCTCGACCTTCATGGTCTTGGCGGTCGCGTCGACCGTGGAGACCTGACGGCGGCCGATGGTGAAGGAGACCGTCTTCTTCTGCTTGCCGTAGACGCCGGGGCGGCCCTCGACGCCGTCGAGGTTGAGCTCGACGGTCACCTTGGTGCCGGCGGCCCAGTAGTTCTCAGGGCGGAAGTCGAGGCGGTCGTTGCCGAACCAGTGGCCCTCGACCTGCACGGCGGGCGTCGCGGTGACCTTGATGGCCTTCTCCACGGCCTCCGGGTCGGTGATGCCCCGGGTGAAGCGGATGGAGACCGGCATGCCCACGCCGACGGTCGAGCCGTCCTCGGGCGTGTAGTGGCCGATGAAGGTGTTCTTCGGGACGAGCGTGGTGAAGGTGGTGTCCTTCGCCGACTCACGGCCCTCGCTGTCCTGCGCGACCGCGTGGACCTTGTACTGCGTACCGGCGGCGAGGTGGCCGACGGGCTGCCAGCTGGCGCCGTCCGCCGCCATCTTGCCCTCGACCTCGGCGCCCTTGCTGTCGGCGACCGTGACGGTCGTCAGCTTGCCCTGTTCCGCCGTCACCTTCAGCGCGCCGCTGGTGGCGACCGAGTCGGCGCCGTCCTTCGGAGCGATCGTGACGACCGCCTTCGACGCGGCGATCTCCTGCTTGCCGCCCTGCGCCGGATCCTGTCCGCTCTTGCCCCCGTCGACAGGGTCCCCGCCCCCGCACGCCGTCAGGACCAGGAGCAACGCCCCCGCAGCCAGGGCCTGCAGACGCGCGCCCCCGCGCCGCCGTCCGCGCCCCACCCCGGCCGATATCGGCTGCCCGTTCAAAATGGTCGTCTCCCCTCGCACGGCCTGGTCTCACCACGGCCCGCACCCCCGTACGCATCCACCGCGCGCACGGCGATAGATAATCACACCGCAGGACACGAAAGTTCCACGTGAATGTCACCGTTCAGTCCCAGTTGCACCAGGAACCGTGCACGTGGGACCGGTCGGCGAGGGGCTGACGGGCTCACCGCAGAGCGGAACCCTCCGTCCACTCGTCCCACTCCATGTTCCAGCCTCCGAGGCCGTTGTCGGGAGCGACCTTCCGGTCACGGGAGTTGACGACCTCGACGACATCGCCGATGAGCGTACGGTCGAAGAACCAGCCCGCCGGGGAGTCCGGGCTGCCGCCCTTGTCGTCCCGCAGGCCGACGCAGCCGTGGCTCACGTTGGCCGAGCCGAACGTGGAGGGGTCGGCCCAGTAGTTTCCGTGCAGGAACGTTCCAGAGGTGGTGAGCCGCATCGCGTGCGGCACGTCCTTGATGTCGTACTCACCGCCGAAGCCGACCGTCCTGCCGTCCATCCGCGTGACGTCGTAGAGCTCCGTGACGACCATCTTCCCGTTGTACGTCGTCGTCTTGGGCGCCCCGGCCGTGATGGGCACGGTCGCGAGCAGCTCGCCGTCCCGGTGCACCTTCATCGTGTGCTCGGCCGCGTCGACCACCGAGACCTGGGAGCGCCCGACCGTGAACCCGACGGTCTTGCTCTGGATGCCGTACACGCCCGGCGCGCCCTCGATGTCGCGCAGCGCCAGCTCGACCGTCACCTTGGTACCGGGCCGCCAGTACTCCTCGGGGCGGAAGTCGAGCCGCTCCTTGCCGAACCAGTGGCCGACCACCTCGACCGGCGGGTCGGAGGTGATCTTGATGGCCCGTTCGACGGCCTCGCGGTTCTCGATGGCCCGGTTGAAGCCGAAGGAAACGATCATGCCGGTGCCGACCGTGGAACGGTTCTCCGGCTTGAAGTAGCCGATGAAGCGGCGCTCGGGGACGACAGTGGTGAACGTCGAGTGCCGGGCGGAGCGCCGACCGTGCGCGTCGAGCGCCACGGCGTCCACGCTGTACTTGGCGGCCAGTGCGAGCCGGGAGCCCGCCTTGGGCCGCCAGCGCAGGCCGTCCTCGCTGATCTCGCCCGGCACCTGCGCCCGCTGCGCGTCCTCGACCCGGACGACGGTGACCCGCTCCAGGCGGCCGCTGTTGACCTTCACCTCGATGGGCCCCTCGGCCGACACGCCCCTGCTGCCGTCCTCCGGACTGATCCGGATGACGTCGCCCGGTGCCCGCGCCTTCCCCGGCAGGGGCAGGTCGATACCTCCCCCACCGCCGCCGCCACCACCGCCGCCGTCGCCCTTGTCGGTGCAGCCGGCCAGGCCCGCCATCAGTGCCGCCACCGCGAGGGCGTAACCCGCCCGCTTCCATACAAGTGTCACGCTCAGCCCAACGACGGCCACCCTCCAGGGGAAACGTGCGTGCGGGTCATGTTGGGAGTACGGCGGTACGGGCAGAACAGGTGGGAGGCCCCGTGCGGGGAGCCGCGGCCGGGACGCCGCGGTGCCCGTGCCGTGCGAGGCCCGACGAGCCGCGGGAGGCCGACAGGTGTCGAGCGCAGCCGAGCAGGAGGCGGTACGGGACGGAGTGGGGCTCCCGCCTGCCCCGGAGCAGGCCCGGCCGGTGGTGTGGCCGGGCGCTCCCACGCCGTTGGGGGCGCGCTGCCGGGTCGGACCGGACGGCGTGGCGGGGACGAACTTCGCGCTGTGGGCCGGCGGAGCGGAGGCCGTCGAGCTCTGCCTCTTCGACGCCTCCGGGGCGGAGAGCCGGTTCCCGCTGACCGAGCTGACCCATGAGATCTGGCACGGATTCGTGCCCGGGGTGGGTGCCGGGCAGCGGTACGGCTTCCGGGTGCACGGCCGCTGGGACCCGTGGACGGGCGCCCGCTGGAATCCGGCCAAGCTGCTCCTCGACCCGTACGCACGTGCCGTGGACGGAGCCTTCACGCTGCCGCCGGAGGTGTACGGGCATGTGCGGGACTGGCCTCAGCAGCATGTGGCCGACACCGTGCGGGACGACCGGGACTCCGCTCCGCACGTACCGAAGGGTGTCGTCGTCCTGGACGACGACGACTGGTCGGACGACCGCAGACCGAAGACTCCCTGGCCGGACTCGGTCATCTACGAACTGCACGTGAAGGGCTTCACCCGGCTCCATCCGGGCATCCCCGAGGAGCTGCGCGGCACCTACGCGGGCCTGGCGCACCCGGCGGCCGTCGAGCATCTCGTACAGCTCGGGGTGACTGCCGTGGAGCTGCTCCCCGTGCACCAGTTCGCGCACGAGGACCATCTGCTGCGACGGGGGCTGCGGAACTACTGGGGTTACAACTCCATCGGCTACTTCGCCCCGCACGCCGGCTACTCCTCCTCGGGGACCACCGGGCAGCAGGTCGGCGAGTTCAAGCGGATGGTTCAGGCTCTCCACGCGGCCGGGATCGAGGTCATCCTCGACGTCGTCTACAACCACACGGCCGAGGCGGGCGAGCTCGGGCCGACGCTGTCACTGAAGGGCATCGACAACCGGGGCTACTACCGGCTCCAGTCCGACGCCCGCCGGTACGCCGACTACACGGGCTGCGGCAACACCCTGCACGTGGTGCAGCCTCAGGTGCTGCGGCTGATCACCGACTCGCTGCGGTACTGGGTGACGGAGATGGGCGTCGACGGCTTCCGCTTCGACCTGGCGGCGGCGCTCGCCCGCTCGATGCACGACGTCGACATGCTCTCCCCCTTTCTGGCCGTCATCGCCCAGGACCCGGTACTGCGGCGGGTCAAGCTCATCGCCGAGCCGTGGGACGTCGGCAACGGCGGTTACCAGGTCGGCGCGTTCCCACCGCTGTGGACGGAGTGGAACGACCGCTACCGCGACGCGGTGCGGGACTTCTGGCGCGGCGCACTGCCCGACGTACGGGATCTCGGCTACCGGCTGTCGGGCTCCAGCGACCTGTACGCGTGGGGCGGGCGGCGGCCGTACGCCTCGGTCAACTTCGTCACCGCCCACGACGGCTTCACCCTGCGGGATCTCGTCACGTACGAACGGAAGCACAACGAGGCCAACGGGGAGGGCAACCGGGACGGCACGAACGACAACCGGGCCTGGAACTGCGGCGCGGAGGGCGAGAGCGACGACCCGGAGGTGGCGGCGCTGCGGCTGCGGCAGCTGCGCAACCTGCTGACGACACTGCTGTTGTCGACCGGGGTGCCGATGCTGGTGGCGGGCGACGAGATGGGGCGCACGCAGGGTGGGAACAACAACGCGTACTGCCAGGACAACGAGACGAGCTGGCTGGACTGGTCGCTGCCCGAGGACCCGGGTCGGGCCGGGCTGCTGGCGCTCACCCGGCGGCTCCTCGCGCTGCGCCACCGTCATCCGGTGCTGCGCCGTCGCGCGTTCTTCTCGGGCCGGCCGCAGGGCGCGGACGGGCTGCGGGACCTGGCGTGGTTCACGGCGGACGGGACGGAGATGACGGAGGCCGACTGGTACGCGCCGACGGCGACCCTGGGCCTCTACCTCTCGGGTCGCGACATCCCGGGCCGTGACGAGCGCGGCGCCCAGGTCACGGACGACAGCTTCCTGGCGATCCTGCACGCGGGGCCCCGCCCGGTGGAGTACCGGCTGCCGGGGCCGCCGTGGGCGGAGTCGTACGAACTGGTCCTGGACACCGCCTTGGAGGACCAGTCCCGGCCCCCGGGGACGGTCCACGCGGGCGGGACGACGGTGACGGTCGGGGCACGGTCGGTGTGGCTGCTGAGGGTCGGGGGGTGACGGGGGTCAGCGGGTGGAGGTGCGGATGTAGCAGGTGTACCGGCCGGTGAGGGTGGTCTCAGAGCCGACGGACAGTGTCTCGGAGCCCACCCGGTAGTAGGTGCCGGAGGGGCGGCTCCGCGAGGTCCAGGAAGCCGGGGCGGCATCGAACTTCCGGTCGCACCCCCGCTCGGCGAGCCGGTCGGCCACACCGTCCGGGTCGCCGTCCACGGTCTCGTCGATGTCGACCTGTCCGAAGACCAGCAGGTCCGCGGCGGCGTCGCAGGGAGCGGATCGCACCAGCACCATGCGGTCGAGGCCAGTGTCGGTCGAGGCGCAGCCGCCGGGCTCCATCGCGCCGACCTCCACCAGGGCTGTCTCGGCGTCCTCGTTCTTCTCCCCCTCGGGCAGGGGCGGCACGGGCGTGGCACCGTGACCGGTGAGGGTGTACTCGGCGCGCAGCGAGGTGACGCCCTTCAGCACACCGTCCTTCTGGAGCCCCTTCAGGAGACTCGTGTAGTCGGCCTCCACCCTGACCAGCCGGCCGTGTTCGTCGAGGACCACGGTCAGGGGTACCTGCCCGGCGGTCTCCGAGTGGATCGCGTCGTCGAGCGTGGCGGGCAGTCCGGAAGCCGCCGTGGCCGGAGACACGGTCAGTTCGTACCGGCGGTCGCCGTCGCCGGTCGTGACCGGTTGCCGCGTCGCCTCGGACCGCTTCACGACCTCGGCCAGGGTGCGGCCCCACGGGGCCGCGTCACCGGTGTGTTCCAGGAGGTCCTCGACCAGGTCGGCGAAGTCCTTCGAGGACGACGCGGAGTAGCGCAGCCAGCTGCCCGCGCGGGTGCGGTAGCTGATGTCGTTGCCGGAGACGGCGTAGATCTCCGGCTCGGACGGGGCGCCCGGCCGCCGGCCCAGGAAGGCGGCGGCGTCCTCCGGGAACGAGCGGGGGATGTCGAGGACCCGCCGCACTCTGGCGGTGGTCTTCGCGTAGTCCTGGACACCCGTCACTCGGTCCACGGCTGTGCTCTTGGCGGAGCCGTACATGATCGTCGAGGTGAAGCGGGACGAACCTCCGGCAGCGGTGGCCGTGGTGGCGGCGAAGAGCTGGCGGTCGATCGGCTCGGCGGACACGGGCTTGGGAGTCGACGACGCGCCGGGCCTGGTCTGCTCCGGGTCGGAGCCTCCTGCCGCCTGGCAGCCCACCGCTCCCACCAGCAACGGAAGAACGACGGCGGCAGCGTGGATCGCTCTGGCTCTCATGTTGGTCCCAACCCCAGGTGCTGTGGTGAGCCGGGATCATATCCGCCCGTCCAGGAGGCTCCCGCACCGGCCGACGGGGCCCGACCGCTGTGCCGGCGGACCGGGCGAGCGGGCGTCCGGCGGTCCCGTTCCCGGGCCGCCCGTGGGCATGCGCTTCGAGGGGACCTGTCCGGAGCCGTGCGGGCGGAAAACCGGGTGAGCGATGTCAGTGGTGAACCCTAGGCTCGGACCTGATGCCCGGAGAACATGTAGTAGACAACGACTCCACCGACCCCCGCCGCTCCGCCGTGCGCTCGTTGGCACGGCTGTGGCCCTATGTCCGGCCCGTGCGCGGGCGGCTGGCGTGGGCCGCCGCCGTCGCGATAGTCGCCTCCTGCCTGTCGCTCGTCATCCCGCTCGTCCTCAAGTGGATGGTGGACGGGCCCGTCGCCGCGGGCGATCCGGGCGGGGTGTGGCTCGGGGCCCTGTACCTGTTGCTGCTCGGGATCGCGGAGGCCGTGCTCTTCGGGTTCCGGCGGTGGCTGGTGGCCCGGCCCCTCGCCGGGGTCGAGGCGAGCATGCGGGCCGCCCTGTACCGGCGGCTGCAGCGGCTGCCGATCGCCTTCCACGACCGGTGGGCCTCGGGCCAGCTGCTCTCGCGGGCCACGACCGATCTGATGCTGCTGCGGATGTTCCTCGCCTTTCCGCTGACGTTCCTGCTGGTCAACGGCGTGACGATCCTCGCCGGTTACGTCCTGCTGCTCGGCCAGGACTGGACGCTCGGGCTCATTCTGCTCACACCCGTCGTCCCGCTGGTGATCCTCTGCTCACTGTTCGAGACGAAGTACTCCCTGGTCGCACGCCAGGCCCAGGACCAGGTCGGCGACCTGACGACCGTGGTCGAGGAGAGCGTCCTCGGCATCCGGATCGTCAAGGGCTTCGGGCGGCACCGCAGCCAGGCCCTCGCCTTCCGGGCACTGGCCGAGCGGCTGCGCGGCACGGAGCTGCTCAAGGCGCGGCTGCTCGCCGGGATCTGGGCACTCATCACGATCATTCCCGAGCTGGCGATCGGGGCGGCGCTGATACTCGGCACCGTGCAGGTCGCCGACGGGGAGCTGTCGGCGGGCACGCTCGTCGCGTTCCTGTCGACGGCGCTCGCGCTGCGCTGGCCGGTGGAGTCCATCGGCTTCCTGCTCGCGATGAGCCAGGAGGCGGCGACGGCGACGGAACGGTACTTCGAGGTGATGGACGCGGCGGAGGAGACCGCGGGGCCCGAGTCGACCGGGACGCCGAAGGCCGAGGCGGAAGCGGTGTCCGAGGCCGAGACCGACGGGGTGCGGTGCGAGACCGACGGGGTGCGGTGCGAGGCCGACGGGGTGCGGTGCGAGGCCGACGGGAGCCGGTGCGAGGCCGACGGGGTGCGGTTCGAGAACGTGTCGTTCCGCTACCCGGACGCGTCCCCCGACGCCCCTCCCGTGCTCGACCGCGTCGACCTGCACATCCGGCCCGGCGAGACCCTCGCCCTCGTCGGCGGGACCGGATCCGGCAAGACGACGCTCACCGCACTCGTACCGCGGCTGCACGAGCTGACCGGCGGGCGGATCCTGCTCGACGGCGAGGACATCACGCTCATGGAGCGCGAACGGCTCCGCACGCTCGTGTCGACCGCCTTCGAGGAGCCGACGCTCTTCTCGGCGAGCGTCGGCGAGAACGTCCTGATGGGCGGTACGGAGGGGGCCGGTGAGCCCGAGCTGTGGCGGGCGCTCGGCGTCGCCCAGGCGGACGGCTTCGTGGCGGCGCTGCCCGAGGGGGCGGCCACCCAGGTGGGCGAGCAGGGGCTGAGCCTCTCCGGCGGCCAGCGCCAGCGCCTCGCCCTGGCCCGTGCGGTCGTCGGCCGGCCCCGCTTCCTGGTCCTCGACGACCCGCTCTCCGCGCTCGACGTCCACACGGAGGCCCTGGTCGAGGCGGCCCTGCGCGAGGTCCTGCGCGACACGACCGCTCTGGTCGTCGCCCACCGCCCGTCGACGGTGCTGCTCGCCGACCGGGTGGCGCTGCTGTCGGAGGGCCGCGTCGCCGCGGTGGGCACACACCATGAACTGCTGCGCGAGAACGCCGAGTACGCCTGGCTCATGTCCGGCGAGGGGGCTGACGAACGATGACGGATCCGATGACGCCGACGAAGTCGACGGCGGGGAGCCCGGACCGGGCGGACCTCGCCGACGGGGCGGACCGAGGGGGCCGGGCGGACCTCGCCGACGGGGCGGACCGGGCAGGCCGGGCGGACGGCGCCGCGCGCGAGCCCGAGGCTGTCGGGGCCGGAAGCCCCGACGGCGGCGGGGACCCGTTCGACCGGGACGACCTGCCCACCGCGCCCGGGGCCACGGGCGTCCTGCTGCGGTCCCTGCTCGCCGCCCATCGCGCCCGCGTGGCCGTCGCCGCGCTCGTCCTCCTCCTCCAGCAGGGGGCCGTGCAGGCCGGCCCGCTGCTCGTCGCGTACGCGATCGACCGTGGCGTGCCCGCCTTCCGGGGCGGGGACTACGGGCCCGTGGTGGCCGTCGCCGTCGGGTACCTCCTCTGCTCCGTGGCCGGCGGGCTCCTCCAGTACGCCTTCGTGCGCGTCGCCGCCCGCGTCAACCAGGACGTGCTGCTCGATCTGCGCGGGCGGATCTTCCGGCACGCGCAGGTGCTGAGCGTCGACTTCCACGAGCGGTACACCTCCGGCCGGCTCATCTCCCGCTCCACGACCGATGTGGAGTCCCTCCGCGAGCTGCTCGCCGAAGGGCTCCAGGAACTGATCGGCGTCGTCCTCGCGTTCGTCTACATCTCGGCGATGCTGCTCTGGCTCGACCTGGGCATCGGCGCGGTCGCCGTCGCCTCCTTCGTACCGCTGTATCTGCTGGTACGGATCTACCGGCGCCGCGCGGGCGTCGTCTTCGCCGAGCGGTCCACGGCCATCGCGGGCGTGATCGTGAAGTTCGCCGAGACGATGAACGGGATCCGGCCCGTGCGGGCGTTCCGCCGTGAGCGGGCCAACGACGCCGAGTTCGCCGTGCTCAACCGACGGCACGAGCGTTCCAACGGCGACGCGCTCCTGGAGATGGCCCGCTACGTCGTCGGCTCGCGGCTCGTCGCGAGCACGGCCGTGGCAGGCATGTGTCTGTGGGGCGCGTACCGGGTGGCCGGCGGGACGCTGGCGCTGGGCGTGCTCGCGGCGGCGGTGCTGTACATGCGACGGCTCTACGACCCGATCGACCGGCTCGGCATGTTCCTCAACTCGTACCAGTCCGCCGCCGCCTCCCTGGGCAAGATCGCCGGCCTGCTGGCGCAGGAGCCCGGTGTCCCGGAGGCCGCCGCGCCGCGTGCTCTTCCGGACCGCCGGGGCGGACACCCCGGCCGGGAGGTCGTCTTCGACGGGGTGCGGTTCGCGTACCGGACGGGCGGCGAGGTGCTTCCCCTCTTCGACCTCACGATCCCCGCGGGCCGGACGGTCGCGGTGGTCGGCTCCACGGGCGCGGGCAAGTCGACGCTCGCCAAGCTGCTGGCCCGCTTCTACGACCCGACGGAGGGGCGGGTGCTGCTCGACGGCGTCGACCTCCGCGACCTGGAGACGGCCGAACTGCGGCGGGGCGTGGTGATGGTGACCCAGGAGGCGTTCCTGTTCTCCGGGACGGTCGCCGAGAACATCGCGATCGGCCGGCCGGACGCGACCCGGGAGGAGATCGAGCAGGCGGCGAAGGCGATCGGTGCGCACGACTTCATCGCGGGCCTGCCGGACGGGTACGACACGGACGTACGGAAGCGGGGTGGCCGGATCTCGGCGGGCCAGCGGCAGTTGGTGGCCTTCGCCCGTGCCCTGCTCGCGGACCCTGCGGTGCTGATCCTGGACGAGGCGACCAGCTCGCTGGACGTGCCGGGGGAACGGGCGGTGCAGCGGGCGATGGACACCGTGCTCGCCGGGCGTACGGCGGTGGTGATCGCCCACCGCCTCTCGACGGTGGAGATCGCGGACCGGGTCCTGGTGATGGAGGGCGGCCGGATCGTGGAGGACGGTACCCCGTCGGCACTGGTGAACGGCGAGGGCCGCTTCGCGACCCTCCACCGCGCGTGGCGGGACAGTCTGGTGGGGTGACCGAGGTCAGGCGCACCTCGGGGGTCGGGAGGGGCTCGGGCGTCAGGAGGGGCTCGGGGGTCGGGAGGGGCTCGGGCGTCAGGCGCACCTCGGGGGTCAGGAGGGGCCCGGGCGTCAGGAGGGACGCCCCTGGCGCCGTCCGAGAAGATCCACACGCAACTGGTGATCTCCGCCGATGTCCAAGGAGTGGCCGTGGCCGACGACGTGGAGGAGCAGGCGCGTCCGGGCTCGGGATCTCGGACGGCGCGTGGAGGGAGCGGAACGAGCCACACCACGAAGCGATCTCGGGCGGTGGCGCGTACCCGCTGCTCAACAGTCCGAGCGAGGGCGAGGACTTCGCGCTCGACCTGGAGTCGCTCTTCGAATTCGGGCTGCGGCGAACGCTGGACGGCATCGCGACCATGATCGACGAAACGTCCGGTTAACGAACACGACCATTCGGGCACCGGACGATTTCCGGCCAACTTGTTGACGCGGTCCTGACAGATAGGTGTCACGGCTGCCACTCTCTCCCCGAATCGTCAGTGAGTTCGTGCTCCACAGCTCTGTTTGCTCTGCCCGGGCGACCCACCCAGCCGTCCGGTACCCCCCTCGCAAAAGGAGTCTGCGTGAGATCCACGCCCAGCCGTCGCGCCACCGCGACCGGCGCCCTGATCGCTGCCGCCGCCATGATCGCCGTCACCGTCCAGACGGGTTCCGCCACCGCGGTGGAACCCGCCGGACCGGCCGCGTCGGTCGCCCCGAAGGCCCTCGCCGCGAACCCCGGCAAGCTGCCGGCCGATCTGTCCCCCGCCCAGCGCGCCGCGCTGATACGCGCGGCGGACGCCGACAAGGCGGCGACCGCCAAGTCCCTCGGCCTCGGTGCGCAGGAGAAGCTCGTCGTCCGGGACGTCGTCCAGGACCGCGACGGCACCACGCACACGCGCTACGAGCGCACCTACGCGGGCCTCCCGGTCCTCGGTGGCGACCTGGTCGTCCAGGAGAACAAGGCCGGCGTGACGCAGGGCGTCACCAAGGCGTCCCGCGCGGAGCTGAAGAACGTCGACACGACCGCCGACGTCGCCCCGGCCGCCGCCGAGAGGCAGGCGCTCGGCGCCGCCGCCGCGGAGGGCTCGAAGAAGACCTCCGCCGAGCGCGCCCCGCGCAAGGTCGTCTGGATGGCACAGGGTTCGCCCGTCCTCGCGTACGAGACCGTCGTCGGCGGTCTCCAGCACGACGGCACGCCGAACGAGCTGCACGTCGTCACCGACGCCACCAGCGGCGCGAAGCTGTACGAGTGGCAGGCCGTCCACACCGGTACCGGCAACACGCAGTACAGCGGCCAGGTGACCCTGGGCACCGCGCCGTCGTACACGCTGACCGACACCGGCCGCGGCAACCACAGGACGTACAACCTCAACCGCGGTACGTCCGGCACCGGAACGCTCTTCTCCGGCTCCGACGACGTCTGGGGCGACGGCACTCCGCAGAACCTGGAGACCGCGGGCGCGGACGCGCACTACGGCGCCGGGGTCACCTGGGACTACTACAAGAACGTGCACGGCCGCTCCGGCATCCGCGGTGACGGCGTCGGCGCGTACTCCCGGGTCCACTACGGCAACGCGTACGTCAACGCCTTCTGGCAGGACTCCTGCTTCTGCATGACGTACGGCGACGGCTCGGGCAACGCCAAGCCGCTGACCTCGATCGACGTGGCGGCGCACGAGATGACGCACGGCGTCACCTCCAACACTGCCGGTCTGGTCTACAGCGGTGAGTCCGGCGGTCTGAACGAGGCCACCTCGGACATCTTCGCGGCGGCCGTCGAGTTCTACGCCAACAACGCCCAGGACAAGGGCGACTACCTCGTCGGCGAGAAGATCGACATCCGCGGCAACGGCACCCCGCTGCGCTACATGGACAAGCCGAGCAAGGACGGCTCGTCGAAGGACTACTGGTACTCGGGCATCGGCAACGTCGACGTCCACTACTCCTCGGGCGTGGCGAACCACTGGTACTACCTGCTCTCCGAGGGCAGCGGAGCCAAGACGATCAACGGCGTGAACTACGACTCGCCGACCTCCGACGGCCTGCCCGTCACCGGGATCGGCCGGGACAAGGCGTCGCTGATCTGGTTCAAGGCGCTCACCACCAAGTTCGGCTCCAACACGAACTACGCGGGTGCCCGCACGGGTACGGTGGCGGTGGCCACCGAGCTGTACGGCGCCGGCAGCCCCGAGGTCCTCGCGGTGCAGCACGCCTGGGCGGGCGTCAACGTCGGCTCGCGGCCGGGCGGCGACCCCGACCCCGGCGGCAAGGTCTTCGAGAACACGGCCGACGTGTCCATCCCGGACAACGGCGCCGCGGTGACCTCCACGGTCAACGTCACCGGCATCGCCGGCAACGCCCCCTCCACCCTCAAGGTGGACGTGGACATCGTCCACACCTGGCGCGGTGACCTGATCGTCGACCTGGTCGCGCCCGACGGCTCGGTCTACAACCTGCACAACCGGTCCGGCGGCAGCGCCGACAACATCGTCCAGACCTACACCGTGAACGCCTCCTCGGAGGTCGCCAACGGCGCCTGGAAGCTGCGGGTCCAGGACAAGGCCCGGTACGACACCGGCTACATCAACAGCTTCAAGCTCACCTTCCCGTAACACCGGGTGAGTGAGTGACGGACGCCCGGGGGGCTCACGCCCTCCGGGCGTCCGCCCGTTCCGCCCCGCGCCCCGCCCGAGCCGCCCGAGCCGCCCGGGATGGACGCATCCGGGGGGAGCCCGCGTCAGTTCGGGTTGCCGGCGTGGGTCGGGGTCAGCGCATCAGGACCCCCGCCCCCTCCCGCGTCGCCTCCGTGGGCAGGGTCACCAGGCCCAGCTCCGCCGTGGAAGCCAGCAGCCGGTGGGCGGGCAGCACCCGGACCGTGCAGCCGAAGGAGCCCGTACGGTCCAGGACGAGGGAGCCCTCGTAGAGCAGCCTGCCCTCCAGGTCCGCCCCGCCCGCGGGCTTCAGCACGCACACCCGGGTGTCCACCAGGGCATCGTCCGGCGTGACGCGGCCGGCCACCGCCTGCACCTCCACGTCGTCCGGCAGCAGGCCGCCGAGCGACACGCTCACCCGCACCGCCGTGGTCGCGCCGAGTTCCGCGTCGGCCAGGTCCTCGCCGATCTCGCCCACCTCGATGTGGTCGACGGCCACCTCGGACCAGGCGCCCCGCACCCGGGACTTCCACCCCGCGAGCTCCCGCGCGGCCGCCGGCGCCAGAGCCCGGTGGGCCCGCGCCGCCGGGGCGTACAGCCGCTCCACGTACTCGCGCACCATACGGTCGGCGAGCACCTTCGGGCCGAGGTCGCGCAGCGTCCGGCGGACCATCTCGGTCCAGCGGACCGGCACGCCGTCCGCGCCCCGGTCGTAGAAGCGGGGCGCGACCCGGCGCTCGATCAGCTCGTAGAGCGCGGCCGCCTCCAGGTCGTCGCGGCGCTCCTCGTCCGTCGCCGACGCCCCGTCGGCCGTGGGGATGGCCCAGCCGAAGTCCGACTCGTACCACTCGTCCCACCAGCCGTCCAGGACCGAGAGGTTGAGGCAGCCGTTCAGGGCCGCCTTCATCCCGCTCGTCCCACAGGCCTCCAGCGGGCGCAGCGGGTTGTTCAGCCAGACGTCACAGCCCGGGTAGAGCCTGCGCGCCATGGCCATGCCGTAGTCGGGCAGGAAGACGATCCGGTGCCGTACCCGCGGGTCGTCGGCGAACCGCACCAGCTCCTGCACGAGCCGCTTCCCGCCGTGGTCGGCCGGGTGCGCCTTGCCCGCCACGACGAGCTGCACGGGCCGCTCGGGGTGGAGCAGCAGCGCCCGCAGCCGGTCGGGATCGCGCAGCATCAGCGTGAGCCTCTTGTACGAGGGGACCCGGCGCGCGAACCCGATCGTGAGCACGTCCGGGTCCAGGACGGTGTCGGTCCAGCCGAGTTCGGCCGCCCCGGCGCCCCGCTGCCGCCAGGAGCGCCGCACCCGTTCCCGTACCTCGGTCACCAGCTGTTCGCGCAGGGCGCGGCGCAGCTCCCACAGCTCCCGGTCGTCCGCCTCCTCGGCGCGGCGGCCGACCTCGGGCGCGGTCCAGGTCGGCGCGTGGACGCCGTTGGTGATCGATCCGATGGGCACCTCCTCCGCGTCGAAGCCCGGCCACAGACCGGCGAACATCTCGCGGCTGACGGCCCCGTGGAGGGTGGAGACGCCGTTCGCGCGCTGGGCCAGCCGCAGACCCATGGCGGCCATGTTGAAGAGACCGGGCTCGCCGCCGAGTGGCGTCTCGTCGCCGAGGGCGAGGATCCGGCCGACGTCGACGCCGGCGAGCTCGCCGTCCTCACCGAGATGACGGGCGACGAGGCTCCGCTCGAAGCGGTCGATGCCGGCGGGGACGGGCGTGTGGGTGGTGAAGACCGTCCCGGCGCGGACGGTCTCCAGCGCCGCGTCGAAGTCGAGTCCCCGCTCTGCCAGTTCCCTGATGCGTTCGAGGCCCAGGAAGCCCGCGTGGCCCTCGTTGGTGTGGAAGACCTCGGGCGCGGGGGTGCCGGTGAGCCGGCAGTACGTGCGGACGGCACGGACGCCGCCGATGCCGAGCAGCATCTCCTGGAGCAGCCGGTGCTCGCTGCCGCCGCCGTACAGCCGGTCGGTGACCTCGCGTTCGGCCGGCGCGTTCCCCTCGACGTCGGAGTCGAGCATCAGCAGCGGTACGCGGCCGACCTGAGCGGTCCAGATGTGGGCGTCCAGGGAACGGCCGCCGGGCAGCGCGAGGGTGACCCGGGCGGGGCTGCCGTCGCTCTCCCGGAGGAGGGTGACGGGCAGCTCGCCGGGGTCGAGGACGGGGTACTGCTCCTGCTGCCAGCCCTCACGGGAGAGCGACTGGCGGAAGTAGCCGTGCCGGTAGAGCAGGCCGACCCCGATGAGGGGTACGCCGAGGTCGCTGGCGGCCTTCAGATGGTCGCCGGCCAGGATGCCGAGGCCGCCGGAGTACTGGGGCAGGGCCGCGGCGACCCCGAACTCGGGTGAGAAGTAGGCGATGCAGGCGGGCAGGTCGCCATGGCGCTCCCGCTCCTCCTGGTACCAGCGGGGGGCGTGCAGATAGTGGTCGAGGTCCTCGGCCGCGGCACGCAGCCGGGCCTGGAAGTCCTCGTCGCCGGCGAGGGCGGCGAGGCGGGCGGCGGATACGGAGCCGAGCAGGCGGACCGGGTCGAGGTCGTCGGCACGGCCGGTCGCCGCCCGGCCGGCGTGGTCGGGGTCGACGGAGTCGAAGAGCTCACGGGTCGGGTCGTGCCAGGACCAGCGCAGGTTCCGCGCGAGGTCGGTGAGGGGTCGAAGGGTGTCGGGGAGGACGGGACGCACGGTGAATCGACGGATTGCCTTCACGTGTTCCACCTTCGCAGGGGATGACGGAGCGGAGCCGACGCACCACGCTGTGCTGCCGGTCGTGCATCCACCGAAGGTAGGCCACCTCGCGCTCCCGGGCCACGGCGCGCGGGGGTGGTGCCGTGGCCCGGGGGGCGTCAGCGCGGCGCGCCGACGTGCGGGTCGCCGCTCGGCACCACGTCGCCGCTTCGCACCTCGTCGCCGCTCGGCACCACGTCGCCGCTTCGCACCTCGTCGCCGATTCGCACCTCGTAGGGCGAGCCCGCGTTGACGGTGGCCGGGTCGGCCGCGCCGCTGACGGCGTAGCGTGCGGCGACGGCGGCCAGCTCGGCGGCGGGGATCACCTGGTGGATGTCGGTGAAGCCGTGCGGGGCCCGCTCGTGCGCCATGCTGATGACGACCTCGGGGCCGAGCCTGCGGTTGGCGCGCTGCAGTTCGGTGGTGACCGGCCTGCGAGCCGCCTCGTAGGCCGCGAGGGCCTCCGCCGGGTCGTGGTGGAGCGCGAGGGAGTGGGCGAGGGCGCGCGCGTCGAGGATGGACTGCGAGGCGCCGTTGGAGCCGACCGGGTACATGGCGTGGGCCGCGTCCCCGATCAGGGTGGTCCGGCCGTGGCTCCACCGGGTCAGCGGCTCGCGGTCGACCATCGGGTACTCGTGGGCGGTGTCGGCGGCCCGGAGGACGTCGGTGACGCCGACGCCGTCGAACTCCCAGCCCTCGTAGTGGTGCAGGAAGGATTCCACGGAGACGGGGCGGTTCCAGTCGCCGAGGTAGCGCTCGTCGGCCGCGTCGGCCGGCCGGGCGAGGGCCCAGTTCACCAGGACCTCGCGGGAGGGGCCGGAGGGCTCGCTCATCGGATAGACGACGGCCTTCTGACGGTCGTCGCCCGCGATGAGCATGAAGGTGCCGACGGACCGGGCCGGCATCCGGGAGACGCCCCGCCACACCAGCGTCCCGTTCCACGGCGGGGCACCCTCGCCGGGGTTGAGCGCCGCCCGGACGGCCGAGCGGATGCCGTCCGCGCCGACGAGCACGTCCGGTTCGAGGGAGGCCCGGCCCCGGACGGCACCGTCGCGGTGGACCAGCTGGATCCGGGGGCGGCCGTCGGGGAGCGGTTCGACGCCGGTCACCCGGACGCCGGTCACCAGGGCGGCGGCGCCGAGCCGTTCCCGTACCGCCTCGGCCAGGACCTGCTGGAGGTGGGCGCGGTGGATGGAGAGCTGGGGCCAGCGGTAGCCGGCGCCCAGGCCACGGGGTTCCCGGGCGATCAGGCCGCCGGAGCGGTGGTAGTAGCGCAGCTCTCGGGTGCGCAGGGCCCCGGCTTCGAGGCGGGGCAGGAGGCCCAGCGCGTCCAGTTCGCGGACCGCGTGGGGCATCAGGTTGAGTCCGGCGCCGACGGGGCGGCTCTCGCGGACGGACTCGACGACGGTGACGCGGTCGAATCCGGCTGCGTGCAGGGAGAGGGCGGCGGTGAGCCCCGCGATGCCGCCGCCGGCGACGACGACGTGGAGCAGTCCGCCGTCCGGTGCGGGCGGGATGCGCGGAGCGGGGTGCGTCATCGGAGCCCCCCTGGGCGGCCGGCGGCGTACGCCCGTGGGGTGTACGTACGGGCGGCGGCGGAGGACGAGGCCACCGGGGAAGAGGCCGCCGCGGCCGGGGCTGCCTGGGAGGCGGCGCGGGAGGCTGCCTGGGGAGCGGCGTGGGCCGCCTTGGAAGCGGCGCGGGGGGCCTTGGAAGCGGCGCGGGGGGCCTTGTGCCGGGCCGCCCGGGACGGGGCCGCCCCCGACACGCCCTGGGACGCGCGGCGTACCAGCGTCTCGTTGTCCCTGGTCAGGTCGAGTATCGAGCGCAGCAGGGCGACGGGCGCGCCGCCGCTGCCCTCCTCGTACAGCCGCACGTCGTCCGCATAGGCCTTGCGGGCGATGCCGATGTGCCGGGCGCGGAAGGTCTTGAGGATCTTCAGGACCCGGCCGAGCGCGTGGGCGGAGGCGGCCAGCTGCGGGGGCAGCCGGTCGCCGCTCTCCCAGCTGACAGCGGCCGAGAGCTTGCTGACGGCGGAGATCCCGCCGGCGTACCGGGCGTGGAAGTCCCGCCAGGACGGCAGGCTGTACTCGACGGAGTGGGCGAGGAACGCGTCGTACGCCGGATCGGAGCGGTCGCACTGCCAGAGCGTCAGGTCGATCAGCCAGAGGGGCACCTGGGCGGCGGCGGGACCGAGGTAGTCGCGCCCGTCGACGTCGATCTCCTCGAAGTACGGGCGCAGGGTGAGCGCGAAGTACTCCGGGCTGACATGGGTGACGGTGAAGTCGATGGCGTCGACGATGGACTGGACGTGGTGGGCGGTGCGGTCGAGCGCGACCGCGAAGCCGGGGTCGTACGGTTCGAGCGTGGCGAGCCGCGCGCAGGTGTCGAGAGCGGCGACCAGGCCGGGGAACGTCATCCGGACGGCCTCCTGGAGCCGGCCCTCCATGGGGTCGCCGGTGTACATGCGCTGGCGCGGCCCGAGCGGGTTCCAGGTCGTGTAGTGGTGGACGGTGTCGCGCGGCACCATGTCGGTGCGGCGGCCGAGGAGTTCCAGGATCGGGACGACCTCGGGGACGGCGGCCGCGGGCTGCGTGCCGTGACGTTTCAGCGAGCCGAGCAGGATGCCGAGGTCCCGCATCGCGGCGAGCGCGTCGACGACGCTCCACTCGGCGGCGAGTTCGCGGTCCGGGAGGAGGGCCCGCAGCGCGACGGTGAGCGCGGGCACATCGGCGTGGTCGTTCATCGCGGGCACCGCGGCGAGCAGGGCGTCGGCGCCGAGTGGATCGGCGTCGCGTATGTCGGCTATGCGATAGCGCGGGTCGCCGCGTTCCTCGAGTCGGGGTGCGACAAGGTCGTACAGGGCCAACGGAAATGCCCCCTCTATTCGGGGCGCGTTCACCTCCGGACGCCTCGCGCACGCGTCGACGGTCGGTCGCGCTTCGGTCCCGCGTTCCTCGGGACCTGCGCGCGATCTCCCCTCGACACCCGCGACGCCCTTCGGTTCACTCGCCGGGTCTACGTGGTCACCGCGGTCACCGAAGTCATCGCGGCCATCGGGATCATCGCGGTGACCGCGGTCATCGCGGTCATCGCGGTCACCGAAGTCGCCGCGGTCATCGCGGTTCGGCCACGCGCACCTGACGTGGCGGCGCCGGGGTGGGCGTGGGCAGGCGCAAGCGTAAGGAGGTCACCGCGGCGACGGCGGCAAAGGCCCCGCCGACGAGCAGAGCGGCCCTGAATCCGTCGGTCTGAGCGGCCGGGGTGGCCGATTCGCCATGGGTGGCGGCGACGGCCACGAGGACGGCGAGGCCGAGCACCGAGCCGAACTGCTGGGCGGTGTTGACGAGTCCGGAGGCGAGACCGGTCTCCTCGGGGGCGGCGTCGGCGGTGGCGGCCACGTTGGTGGCGACCATGACCAGCGGCAGCGCGGCGCCGAGCAGCAGGCTGGGCGCGAGAACCGTGGTGAGGAACGTGCCGTCGGGCCGGAGCGCGAGGGCGAGCCACACGGTACCGGCGCACAGCAGCGTGAAGCCGAGCGTCATGGTCCGGGTCAGGCCGAGGCGGAAGATGAGCCGGCCGGTCTGCGGGGCGACCGCGACGACGACGAGGGAGAGTGGCAGGAGTCCGAGTCCGCCGCCCAGCGGGGCGTACCCGACGACGCTCTGCAGATAGAGGCTGACCAGGAAGAACATCGGGAACAGCGTCATCTGGGCGAGGGCGCTGAGGAGGTTGGCGAGCCGGAGCGCGGGGCGGGCGAGGACGCCGGGCGGGACGAGAGGCCGGGCGGTACGGGTCTCGACGACGGCGAACACGGCGAGCAGGACGAGTCCGGCGCCGCCCGCTCCGAGGGTCGGCGCGGACAGCCAGCCGTGCGCGGCGGACCCGACGAGCGCGTACGCGACCAGGGCGAGCCCGGCGGTGACGGTGAGCGCGCCGACGAGGTCGAAGCCGGGGGCCTGGGGGCTCTTGGGGGTCCCTCGCAGGACGGCGGACCCCCAGAGGACCAGTACGGCGGCGGCGAGGACGTTGAGCCAGAAGGTGGAGCGCCAGCTCAGGAGGTCGGTGAGCACCCCGCCGAGTACGGTGCCGAGGACGCCGCCCAGACCGCCCATCGCGGCGAACGCGCCGAGCGCCCTGTGCCGGGCGGGCCCGTCGGGGAAGAGGACGAGCAGCAGGGCGAACGCGGCGGCCGCGGCGAACGCGGCTCCGGTGCCCTGAGCGGCCCGGGCGGCGACGAGGACACCCGCGCTCGGCGCGAGCCCGCCGAGCGCGGAGCCGGCGGCGAGCAGCACGAGTCCGGACCGGAACACGCGCCGGTGGCCGAGCAGGTCGGCGGCACGCCCGCCGAGCAGCAACAGCCCGCCGAAGGCGATGAGATACGCGTTGGCCACCCAGGACAGGCCGGCGGAGCCGGCCCCGAGGTCCTCCCCGACCGAGGGCAGGGCGACGTTGACGATCGCGGTGTCGAGGATCAGGAGGAGCTGGGTGGCGGCGAGCAGCGGGAGGGCGCCGCGGGGGGCGCGGT
>NZ_JBHUYJ010000100.1:0-29088 GCF_042668715.1 Streptomyces sp. NPDC057271 | reverse complement strand
GTTCAAGCCCACCTCCTCGCACTACTCGGCATCGACGAAACCCGCCCCCGCTGGCTGGACACCTGAAACACCATGTGCGAAGTCCGGGCCTAGAGCAGCGCGAACTGGCCCTCCGGGCCCTCCTCCTGATGGTCCAGTACGGAGGCGGGGCGGCGGGCCGCGTCCGGTACGGGCAGGACGCCCGCGTCCCGCAGCACGGCCCCGGACAGCCACGGCCCCTCCGCCCAGAGCGCGGTGCGCGCCCGGTCCCGCTCGGCGAGCAGCGCGAGGACGGTGACGAGCTCCAGGAGCTCCGAGGTCCACTCCTGCGGCCAGGCCGCCGGACCGATGGCTTCCAGGCCGCCGGGTTCGGCGGGCGCGGTCCGGTGCGCGAACCACTGCTCCAGCATCCGTACGCCTCCGACCCGGAACTCCCAGGCCTCGGCCGGCACGGGCGAGATCCGGCCGTCGTCGAGGCTCAGGGTCTCCTCCCCGGGCTCGTAGGCGAGCGTGGCCGGCCGCGCCGGGATCGGCGCGCGCACATAGGGGCGGCGACCGCCCGGCAGACGGGGCCGCTCGCCGCCTCGGGCGCCCCGCAGCTGGATGTTCGTGAGCCCCCGGCCCAGTTCCACGCCCGTGGACCAGACGTCCGGGCGGGCCGGGAGCGGGACACGACAGCCGGCGGAGGACGGCCGGGCGGCAGCCACGGCCCAGGCCAGGACGTCATGGGCGGTGACCCGACAGCCGTACCGCTCGCTCAGCAGAGGCAGCAGACCGGGCGCGAGGTTCGGCTCCTCGGCCCCGGGGCGCCGGAACAGCGGGCGGATCCGGCCCGGGCGCCCGGCTGGGGAGCGTCCCGCGGGCAGCACGGCCGTCACCAGCAGCGCGGGACCGGCCCCGCCCGGAACGTACCCCTGCTCCACGGCGAAGAGCTGCCGCTCGTCGGCGACCCGCCACAGCTCGGGACGGGCCGTGTCGATGAGGCGGTGGTCGGGGAGCAGCCACCGCTCGTCGAACGGACCGTGGGCGAGCCGTACCGGTTCCGGGCACGGTCCGCACTCACGGGTGAACCGGACGGTGCCGGTCCGCTGCCCGGGCAGCGCGGCCACGGAGCTCGACGGTGTCCGCGCCCGGCTGGGCCGGAACAGCTCCTCGCGCTCGGCACCCTCCGCCCCGACCAGTCGGTCCCAGCGCGCCCGCAGCGTACGGGCGTCGGGTGCCACGATCCAGGACCGGCCGAGCCGCAACGGCCCGACGGACCACGGCATCAGCTCGTCCAGGAGGGGCGCGTCGTCCAGCGGTACGTCTTCGGTCACGCCCCGGATGCTAGGCCCTGTCGTCGAAGTGGCGCTGGCAGGGCCCGCGGCGTCCGGTGCCGTGCATCGCCAGGCGGAGGGGCGCCCGACCACTGGACGTACTCGGGCGCTCCGACAACGCGGCGAGGTGCGGTGCCGGGCGTCGCGGGCCAGGCGAGACTTCGACGACAGGGCCTGGCGAGGGGGCTCAGTGCGCCTCCACCGTCACCGTGAAGGAGAACCGGTCGCCCCGGTACCGGATCCGGGCCACGTCCACCACCCGGCCGTCCTCGTCGTAGGTGACGCCCGTGTAGTGCAGGATCGGCGAGAGCAGCGGCACCTGGAGCAGCGCCGCCGTCTCGGGGTCCGCGAGCCGGGCCTCGACGGTGTCCGTGATCCGGCTGATCCGGACCCCCATCACGTCCCGCAGCACCTTCGTCATAGGCCAGCGTTCCAGGTCGGCCGGGTCGAGCCCGGCCGCGACCTCGGGCCGTACCGCGTTCTCCGCCCAGTTGGTGGGCTCGCCGCTCTCCCCGTCACGCCGCAGCCGCTTGTATGCGACCACCTCCGTGACATCGGGGAAGAACTCGGCCAGCTCGCCCGGCACCGGCTCGGTGCCGTGGCCGAGGACGGTGGTCCGCTCGCCGGACTGCTGGGCCACGATCGCGTCGATCGAGCCGAGCAGCCGGCGAGGGGTGGAGCGCCGCGCGCCCGGCTCGATGAACGTGCCCCGCCTCCGGTGTCTGCTGATCAGGCCCTCCTCCTCCAGCTCCTTGAGGGCCTGGCGCATCGTCAGCACGCTCACGCCGTAGTGGGCCGCGAGCTGCTCCTCGGTGGGCAGCCGCAGCGAGGCGTCGGGCGTGCGGCCCAGTATGGAGGCGCGCAGCGACTGCGAGACCTGATACCAGAGCGGCAGCTTGCGGTTCAGGACCAGCGAGTCGGGGGCGAAGGCGGTCACGGCGTTCTCCGTACGACGACAACGAGGCTCGGGGACGACGAGGCTCGGGGACGACGAGACTCTACGGCCGGAAGTGGCGCTCAAGACCCTGCCATACGTCGTCGTAGCCCTTCTGCAGGTGGTCGGCCGTGGCCGCCTGCTCGGTGGCGGTGACCGGCCAGCGGGTCTCGAACATGAACGCGAGGCCGTCGTCGATCTTCTGCGGCTTCAGCTCGGCGGCGCTGGCCTTGTCGAACGTCTCCCGGTCCGGGCCGTGCGCGGACATCATGTTGTGCAGCGAGCCGCCTCCCGGGACGAAGCCCTCGGCCTTGGCGTCGTACGCGCCCTCGATGAGGCCCATGTACTCGCTCATCACGTTCCGGTGGAAGTACGGCGGCCGGAAGGTGTCCTCGCCGACCAGCCAGCGCGGGGCGAAGACCACGAAGTCGACGCCCGCGAGCCCGGGGGTGTCGGTCGGGGAGGTGAGGACCGTGAAGATCGACGGGTCGGGGTGGTCGTACGAGATCGTCCCGATGACGTTGAAGCGGCGCAGGTCGTAGACGTACGGGGTGTGGTTGCCGTGCCAGGCGACGACATCGAGCGGGGAGTGGCCGTAGGTCGCGGACCAGAGGTTGCCGCAGTACTTGTTGACGACCTCGACCGGGCCCTCGACGTCCTCGTAGGCGGCGACGGGGGCGCGGAAGTCGCGGGCGTTGGCGAGACCGTTGGCGCCGATCGGGCCGAGGTCGGGGAGCTGGAACGGCGCCCCGTAGTTCTCGCAGACGTAACCGCGGGCGCTGTCGTCGAGGAGCTCGACGCGGAAGCGGACACCGCGGGGGATCAGCGCCACCTCGCCGGGGTGGACGGCGAGCAGGCCGAGTTCGGTACGCAGGAGCAGGCCGCCGCGCTCGGGGACGATCAGCAGCTCGCCGTCCGCGTCGCTGAAGACCCGCTCCATCGGGGCGTTCGCGTGGTACAGGTGCACGGCCATACCGATGCGCTGGGCCGCGTCGCCGTTGCCGCCGAGCGTCCAGAGGCCGGCCAGCCAGTCCGTGCCCGGCGCCGGGTCGGGGAGCGGGTTCCAGCGCAGCCGGTTGGGGTCGGGAACGGTCTCGGTGAACGGCGCGGAACGGACGGCGCCGTTGTCGATCCGGGTGAACGGCGGGTGCGCGGCCGACGGGCGGACGCGGTAGAGCCACGAACGGCGGTTGTGGGCGCGCGGCTCGGTGAAGGCGCTGCCGCTCAGCTGCTCCGGGTAGAGGCCGAGGGGTGCGCGCTGCGGCGAGTTGCGTCCGTGCGGCAGTGCTCCCGGTACGGCCTCCGAGCCGTGCTCGTTCCCGAAGCCGGTGGAGTACTGGAGTCCGTCGGCCGTCTTTCTCGCCCGCTCGGTGTTCTCCGTGGTCATCGCACGCTCCTGTCCTGACGCCCAAAACAATCCTATGCATGACCGTAGGATTCCGCGCCCGCTCGCGTCAACGGGATCCGACGAGGTCGCTTCGACGTGATGTGTGCACGAGGGGTTCCAAAAGATGAACATTGCTCTACTCTCACGCCCATGTCGTGGACCCGCAGGCTCCTTGTCGCGCTCTCGGTCGTTCTCGCGGCGCTCGCCGCCGCCCTTGTCACCGCCCCCGGGGCCCAGGCCCACGAAGAGCGGCCCGTCGCCTTCCCCGACGGCTCCGGCAGCGTGCCGGTGCTCCGCACCGGGGAACCCGATCTCCTGGTCTGCAAGACCGACCGGGCCGGCTTCACCCGGCGGGTCTCCCGCTTCCCGGCGGAGCTGAAGGACCGGAACCTGGCCCTGTTCGAGCGGTGTGCGCGGAGCGGGTTCCGCCATCTCCAGCAGGCCGTCGACGCCGTCGACCGGCCCGGCATGACCATCGCCGTCCTGCCCGGCCTCTACGAGGAGGAGCCCTCACAGCCCGCGCCGACCGGCGCCTGCGCCGCGCTGAAGGCTCCCGAGTCGGCGCTCGGCTACCAGATCCTGTCGTACGAGCAGCAGAAGCAGTGCCCGCACAACCAGAACCTGGTCGCCATCCTCGGCAAGAAGAACCTCCAGATCGAAGGCACCGGCGCCTCCCGCCTGGACGTGATCATCGACGCGAAGTACACGAAGCTCAACGCCCTGCGCGCCGACGGCTCCGACGGCGTCTACTTCCGCAACTTCACCGCCCAGCGGACCACCTTCAACTCGCTGTACGTGCTGGCGGCCGACGGCTTCGTCATCGACGACGTGCTCACCCGGTGGAACGACGAGTACGGCTTCCTCACCTTCGCCTCCGACCACGGCCTCTACAAGAACTGCGAGTCGTACGGCAACGGGGACTCCGGCATCTACCCCGGCTCGGCCTCCGACATCAACAACGGCCGCGGCTACGACGTCCCCCGCTACTCCATCGAGATCACCGGCTGCCGCAGCCACCACAACATGGTCGGCTACAGCGGCACGGCCGGTGACTCCGTCTACGTCCACGACAACGAGTTCGACCACAACATGGGCGGCGCCTCCATGGACTCCGCCTTCCCCGGCCACCCCGGGCTCCCGCAGAACCACGCCCGGTTCGAACGGAACCTGATCCACGACAACAACCAGAACTACTACCGGTACGTCGCCGACGGCACCTGCGCCAAGCCGCCCGTCGAGCGCGGCTACGAGCAGGGTGTCGTCTGCCCGCAGATCTCGATGCCGCCGGGCACCGGCATCATCACGGCCGGCGGCAACTGGAACCTGTACGAGAACAACTGGGTGTACGGGCACCAGCGCGCCGCCTTCTTCCTCAGCGCCGTACCCGCCTTCATCCGGGGCGAGTCCGCCTGGGGCAAGCAGACCGACACCTCCCACCACAACCGCTACGCAGGCAACCACCTGGGCGTGGACAGGTCGGGCGCCTCGCGCCCCAACCGCACGGACGTGTGGTGGGACGGCCAGGGCGGCGGCAACTGCTGGCAGTCCGAGGGCGAGGCGTCCGGGGCGTCCACCCCCGGCGCCCTGCCCGAGTGCGGGAAGCGCCGGGGCGAGGTCTCCGGCGGCACGGACCGGCTCGTCGGTGAACCGTCCAAGCTGGCCCACCTCCTGGTGTGCGCCGACTACAACGTCCAGGCGCGACGGCTGCCCGCGGGGTGCGACTGGTACGGCGCGCGGGGGATCCAGCGCGTCGAGACGCAGCTCGCCCTGGGGATCGCCGTCGTGCTGGCCCTCGTCGGCGGCGCCCTGTGGTGGCGCAGGCTCCGTGGCAGCCGTCCGGCGGGCGTGGCGACCGCGCTGGGTCTCGCGGGCCTGGTCCTGGACGTGGCCGGCTCCACGCTCGGCCTCGCGCCCGGCCCCCTCCCGGCCGTGGCGCTCCTGCTGATCGGCGTCTGGTGGACGGTGCTGGGCCTCACCCTGCGCCCGACCCGCCCCGCCTTCGCCTGGACCACCCTCGCCCTGGGCGCGCTGACCCTCCTCGACGCCTTCGACAAGGCGGTCCTGATGATCCCCTGGATCCCCCTCGGCCCCGCCTGGCTGCGCGGCCTCCTCGCCGTGGTGTGGGTGCTGTGGGCGGTGACGGTCGCGGGCCGGCGCGCGCCCGGGGGAGCGGGCCACCGGGAACCCACCCCGGACCCCGGACCGCCACCGGTCACCGCGACCGCGCGCGACGGCCGTGACGGGTACGGGGGCCGTGACGGGAACGAAGGCCGCGGGTACGGGGGCCGCGGGTACGAGGGCCGTGACGGGAACGAAGGCCGCGGGTACGGGGGCCGCGGGTACGAGGGCCGTGACGGGAACGAAGGCCGCGGGTACGAGGGCCGTGACGGGGGTGTGTCGTGAGGCGGCGGCCGCCTGCCACGGCGACCGCCGGCCGCCGGTCCGCCGCCCTCGCGGGCGTCGTCCTCGCCGTCGCCCTGGCCGCCGCCGGGTGCGGAGGGCGGGCCACCACCCACCACAAGCCCGGCACCAGTCACCAGGAGGCCACCGCGGGCAGCGGCAGGCTGCTCGCGGTGAAGGACGAGGGCGGGCACCGGCTCCGGGAGGTGCCCGCCGAGGGCGCGCCCTCCGTCCGCGTCGAGACGAGGCCCGACACCGAGGGCGGCTGGAACATCCACCTCGCCGTGGAGAGGTTCCGCTTCACCCCGGAGAGCGTCGGCGGCGCGGCCATCCCCGGTCGCGGGTACGCCCGTCTCCTCGTCGACGGCAAGGAGACCGACCGCGTATACGGACCCTGGCATCACGTCCCGCCCGGCGCCCGCACCCTGACCGTCCGCCTCCACGCGGACGACCACACCGCCTGGGCGGTCGCGGGCAGAGCGGTCGAGACCACCATCGCCCTGAACTCCGCCCCCGCCTCGGCCGCCCCGACCCCGTCCGGCCCGTCCGCGGCGACCGCCCCCACGCCCCCCGCGCCCACGACGGCCGCGCCCGGCCGGACCGTCGAGATCACCGTCGACGGATCGTCCGTCCAGCCACCCCCCTCCCGCATCGAGCTGAAGAAGGGCGAGCGGTTCACCCTCCGTGTCACCAGCGACCGCGCCGACACCCTCCACGTCCACGGCTACGACCGCGAACTGCCCCTCGCCCCCGGCACACCCGGCTCCCTCACCCTCACCGTCGACCGCACCGGCCTCTTCGAGGTCGAGACCCACGACTCGGGGCTCCTCCTGACCCAACTCGTCGTCCGATGACCGCGCCCGCCCGCCTTCTCGCCCACGGCATCGGCTCCCAGCACGACCTCCCGCTCGCGCCCTTCTACGCCTACGCGGGTGCCTTCGCCGCGCTCTTCGTCTCCTTCCTCGCCCTGGGCCTGCTCTGGCCCACCTCCCGCTTCCGCGGCGACCGGGCGGGCCGCCCGCTGCCCGGCGCCGTCCAGCGCCTCGTCGACGCCCCGGCCACCCGCACCGCCCTGCGCGTGGCCGGCGCGGCGGCGGCCCTGACCGTCGTGCTCCACCTCCTCCTCGGTCCCGACGACCCCGACCGCAATCCCGCGCCCGGGGCCGTCTACGTCCTCCTCTGGGTGGGACTCGTCCCCGCCTCCCTCCTCCTCGGGCCGGTCTGGCGCCTCCTCAACCCCCTGCGCGCCCTGAACGCCGTGCTCCCAACCCCACGCAACCCCCGCCCCCTGCCTCCCAGCCTCGGGATCCGGCCCGCCGCCGCCGGACTCCTGCTCTTCGCCTGGCTCGAACTCGTCGCCCCCGACCCCGCCTCCTCCGCCACCCTCCTGGTCTTCCTCGCCTCGCTCACGGCGCTCGGGCTCCTCGGTGCCGCCCGCCACGGCCCCGACTGGTTCGCCCACGCCGACCCCTTCGAGGTCTACTCCTCCCTCCTCGCACGGCTCTCCCCCCTCGGCCGCCGCGCCGACGGACGGCTCGTCCTGCGCTCACCCTTCGACAGCCTCGACTCCACCCCGCAGACCCCCGGACTCGTCGGCACCGTCTGTGTCCTGCTCGGCTCCACCGCCTACGACGGCTTCTCGGACAACCCCCGCTGGATCACCACCCTCCAGACCTCACCCCTCGGCCCGACCGTCACCGCCACCCTCGGCCTCCTCGCCGCCGTCGCCCTCGTCGCCGCCCTCTACGCTCTCTGCGCAGGCACCCTGCGCCTGATGTCCCGCGAACTCGCCACGCCCCTCACCTCCTTCGCCCACTCCCTCGTCCCCATCGCCCTCGGCTATCTCGCCGCCCACTACTTCACGCTCTTCGTGACGGAAGGACCACGTACCGTCATGATGGCAGCGGGCACTGACAACGCCCCCGCGCCCGCCCCGCCCCTGGCCCCGGACGCCCTCGCCACCTTCCAGGTCGCCGCGATCGTCACCGGACACGTCCTCGGCGTCGTCGCCGCGCACGACCGCTCCGTGCGCCTGTTCCCGCCCGCCCGCGCCGTGGCCGGGCAACTGCCCCTGTTCGCGCTGATGATCGCGTACACCCTCGGAGGCATCGGACTGCTCATCGCCTGACCCGACCAGGAGCGGGGCGGCATCATGGACCCCGTGCCCCAGCCTTCCCTCCGCCGCACCCCGGTCCAGCAGCGCAGCGCCGAGCGCCTCGCCCGGATCCTCGACGCCTGCGCCGAACTCCTCGACGAGACCGGCTACGAGCAGCTGAGTACGCGTGCCGTCGCCGCCCGTGCGGGCGTCCCCATCGGATCCGTCTACCGCTTCTTCGGCAACAAGCGCGCGATGGCCGACGCCCTCGCCCACCGCAACCTCGACCGCTACGCCGAGCGGATCGGCGCGCGCCTCGCCGCGGTCGGCAAGGCCGACGCGTACAGCGCGATCGACAGCGTCCTGGACGAGTACATCGCCATGAAGCGCACCGTTCCCGGCTTCGCGCTCGTCGACTTCGGCGTCCCCGCGCCGACCGCCGCCACCACCACCGCCGGCGCCGCAGCCGCCGTCTCCACCACCGGCACCGCCGCCGCCACCGCCGGTGCCGCGGAAGCAGGCGCCGGGGTCCCGGGTGCGGAGGGCGCCGGTGGGGCGGTCCAGGCCGAGGACGCCAACCACCTCGTCGCCGGCCGCCTCTGCGGCCTCCTCGCCACCCACCTCGACCGCGCGGCCGACGACGCCCTGCGCCGCAAGGTCCTTGTCGGGGTCGAGGCCGCCGACGCGCTGCTCCAGCTCGCCTTCCGTACCGTCCCGACCGGCGACCCCGCGCTCATCGCCGAGACCCGCCAACTCCTCTACGCCTACCTCGCGCCCTCGCTGAGCTGACCCCTCCCCAACGTGCGTACCGGTCGGTATGCTCGCTGGTGCCCGCGCGTCACCGCCGTCGCCCCAGGGAGCCGCCATGTCCACCGCCCTGCGCATCTGCCCGCTCTGCGAAGCCACCTGCGGGCTGACCCTGACTCTCGACGGCACCCGGATCACCGGCGCCCGCGGAGACCGTGACGATGTCTTCAGCCAGGGGTTCATCTGCCCCAAGGGCGCCTCCTTCGGCGAGGTCGACGCCGATCCCGACCGGCTCACCGGGCCCCTCGTCCGCAAGAACGGCACCCTTCAGGAGGCCGGCTGGGAGGAGGCGTTCGACACGATCGCCGCCCGGATCCGGCCGCTGATCGAGACGTACGGACCGAACGCGGTGGGCCTCGTGCTCGGCAACCCGAACGTCCACACCATGGCCGGCGGCCTCTACCCGCCCCTGCTGATCGGCGCCCTGCGGACCCGTAACCTCTTCACCGCCTCCACCCTCGACCAGATGCCCAAGCACGTCTCCAGCGGGCTGCTCTTCGGAGACCCCTTCGCCATCCCCGTCCCGGACCTGGACCGCACCGACCACCTGCTGATGCTCGGCGCCAACCCCCTGGACTCCAACGGCAGCCTCTGCACCGCCCCCGACTTCCCCGGCAAGCTCAAGGCGCTGCGCAGGCGCGGCGGCACCCTCACCGTCGTCGACCCGCGCCGCACCCGAACCGCCCGGCTCGCCGACCGCCACGTCGCCATCCGCCCCGGCACCGACGCCCTGTTCCTCGCCGCGCTCGTCCACACCCTCTTCGCCGAGGGCCTCGCCGACCCCGGCCACCCGCTCGCCGACCGGGTCCAGGGCGTCGACGACGTACGCGAGGCGGTACGGGAGTTCACGCCCGAGGCCGTCGCCGCCGCCTGCGACCTGGACGCGGCCACCATCCGAACGATCGCCCGGGAACTCGCGGCCGCGCCCACCGCCGCCGTCTACGGCCGGATGGGCAGCTCCACCGTCGCCTACGGCACGCTCGCGAACTGGCTCGTCGACGTCCTGAACGTCCTCACCGGCAACCTCGACCGCCCCGGCGGCGCGCTCTTCCCGCTCGCCGCGACCGCTCCCGCTCCCCGACCGGCGGCCCCCGGCAAGGGCTTCGCGCTCGGCCGCTGGAGCAGCAGGGTCTCCGGCCATCCCGAGGCCAAGGGGGAACTCCCCATGGCCGCGCTCGCCGAGGAGATCGAGACGGAGGGGGAGGAACGTATCCGCGCGGTGATCACCGTCGCCGCCAACCCCGTCCTCTCCGCGCCCGACGGGCTGCGCCTCGACCGGGCGCTCGGCTCACTCGACCTGATGGTGGCCGTCGACCCGTACCTCAACGAGACCACCCGCCACGCCGACGTCGTCCTGCCTCCGCCGCCCCCCTCGCGGAGCGCCCACTTCGACTTCTCCTTCAACGGCCTCGCCGTCCGCAACCAGGTCCGCTTCACCCCGGCCGTCGTCCCGCTGGAGGACGGACGCATGGACGAGTGCGAGATCCACGCACGGCTGATCCTCGCCGTGAGCGGCATGCACGGCGCCCCGCCCTCGGCAGTCGACGACCTCGCCATCGACACGATGCTCGCCAAGGCGGTCACCCAGGAGCACTCACCCGTCCACGGCGCCGACCCCAAGGCCGTCGCCGCCGAGCTGAGGGGCACCACCGGGCCTGAACGGCGCCTCGACCTGATGCTCCGCCTCGGCCCGTACGACCTCACCCTCGACGACCTCCTCCGGGCACCGCACGGCATCGACCTCGGCCCCCTCGAACCGCGCCTCCCCGGTCTCCTCAGGACCCGCAGCGGACGCGTCGAACTGCTCCCCTGGCCGATCGCCGCCGACCTGCCACGGCTGCGCGCCGCCCTCGCCGCCCCGCCCGGCGGTCTCGTCCTCGTCGGCCGCCGCCATCTGCGGTCCAACAACAGCTGGCTGCACAACGCGCCTTCCCTCAACAGCGGTTCGAACCGGTGCACCCTCCAGGTCCACCCCGCCGACGCCGACCGGCTCGGCCTCGCCGACGGCAAACCCGCCCGGATCGCGGCCGAGGGCGGTGCCCTGGAGGTCGAGGTGGAGGTCACCGACGCCGTACGGAGCGGGGTGGTGAGCCTGCCGCACGGCTGGGGCCACGACCGGCCCGGCACCCGCCTCGCGGTCGCCGAGGCCCGCCCCGGGGTCAACGTGAACCAGCTCCTCGACGGCTCGCGCCTCGACCCGCTCTCGGGCACCGCCGTGCTCAACGGCTTCCCCGTGGAGCTGGCGCCCCTGCCGTGATCCTCCGGGAAGTGGGCGGCGTCCGCCTCGCCGGTCGTCCTCGCGGCGGGGCTCCTCCTCGGAATCACCTGGCGACGGCTCGTCGGCCGGGGGAGTGAATACGGAGGGTGTCACCACGTCGGTGATACCCTCCGTGCCTACGTCATGACAGATAGTCACATAATCGGCTCATAGTCCGATGTCTTCATGACTGGAGGAACCCCCATGGCCACTCTCGCAGCCCGTCCCCTGCTGTCCATCGCCGCCGCGTCGCTCGCCCTCGGCGGTGTCGGCCTGGCCGGTGCCCCGGCCGCGTTCGCCGCGCCCGGCGACAACGGCGACATCAAGATCCACCACGCCGGAGGTCGTGACGAGCCCCGCCGCACCGCCGTGAACAGCGAGACCACCCAGCCCCGGGTCTGCACGTTCTATCTCGCCGCCTTCGACTTCGAGGGGGTGCAGCAACTCAGCTGGACGATCTCCCCGCAGCGACCCGTGGACAGCGTGACCACGAACGGCACGATCACGATCGACTCCACGGGCCGCGGGATCACCCCTGACCTGACGCTCGTCGACGGCGCGTACGGAGTCGAGTGGACCTGGGAGGGGCAGACCAGCACCAGGAAGAGCAGGGACTTCCGGGTCGACTGCGACGAGATCACCAGCACCTCGGCGAACGGCAACAGCGGCAGCAACGGAAGCAGCGTCAACGGAAGCGGTGCCAACGGCAGTGGTGTCAACGCCACCAACGGCAACGCGAACGGTGGCAACGGCAGCGGCGGTTCCGGCAACAGTTGGAGCGGCAGCGGCAGTGGGGGGAGCGGAGGCGGCGGAGGTGGTGGCGGCAGGGAGAACGGCAGCGAGGGCGGATGGAACGGCGGCGGTGGAAGGCCCCCGCAGGGCCCCGTCGGCGCGGGTGGCGGCGGGGCTGTCGCCGCGACCACGACCGAGTCCTCCGACGACGGCTCCGTCTTCGGCGTCGCCTCCGCCCTCGCCGCCGGCCTCGCGGGTACGGCGGGTCTGATCCTCGTCCGCCGGGCGCGTCGCCGCACGCATGGCGCTTCGTAGGTTCCGCTCCACGCGCAGGCGGCGTCGCCTCCTCCGGCTCGCCCGGACCGTGGTGGTGGCCCTGTCACTGGTCGGCGGCGGCATCTGGTGGGTCCAGGACGACGAACCGTCCGGCCCGCCGGCCGCCGCCGCGGACCGGGCGGCCTCGGAACAGGCCGCCGCGCACGGGGCGCCCGCACCGTCCGCCGCCCGGCCGCCGCTCGGGCGGCATCCCGACGAGAAGCCGAAGGCGCAGTCAGGTCCCAAGCCCGCGCCCGAGGTCGCGCCCAAGCCCGCACGGCCGCGCGGGCCGTCGCCCGCGCCCTTGACCCGGTCACGCGCCACCAGCATCGCCGTGCCTTCGATCACGATCGAGGCGCCGGTGATCGACCTCGGGCTCGACCGGTCGGGGAAGCTCGCCACGCCGCCGATCGAGAATCCGCGGATCGTCGGGTGGTACGCGGGCGGTCCCGCCCCCGGCGAGCGCGGCACGGCGATCGTCGTCGGCCATCGCGACACCCGCACCGGGCCGGCCATCTTCCTCAACCTCGACACGCTCGACCGCGGCAACACCGTCCGCATCGCGCGGGCCGACGGCAAGGTCGCCGTGTTCACGGTCGACAAGGTCCGCACCTACACCAAGAAGGAGTTCCCCGACCGCGAGGTGTACGGCTCCACGGACCGCGCCGAACTGCGGCTGCTCACCTGCGGCGGTTCCTTCGACCCCAAGAAGGGTTACGAGTCGAACGTCGTCGTCTTCGCCCATCTCACGGACGTCGCCCGGCAGTTCTGAGGCGCGCGCCGCCCGTCGTCCCGCGGGCCGCCCGCGCCTCTCCGGCGCGCCCCCGCTTGCGGTCGTTTCGCGAGGGAACGCGCGGCGGTGGCGGAACGGGCCCGGTCGACCGCAAGGCGACGCCCGGGTTCCCGGCGGGGCCTGACTGTCCGGAACGGGCGTGGACAGTGGTGCGACGCCGACGGCACCATCGAGCGGGAGCGTTCGTACGAGCTGATCCTGCTCCACCGGCGTCGGAGGCGCGGCTCCACGATCCACGGGTCGAGGAGGTCGGCGAGGCGTACCGGAAGACCTACGGGCAGGAGTCCGTCGCCCGGCTCGACGAGCCGGCCCGGGCCGACTTCTGAAACCGGCCGCGGCGGCGGTCGGAGCGGAGCCGGTGCGCACGTCGGCTCTGGCGCCAAAAAACTATCAGCGCTAGTTTGGGTCCCCTCTGCAGGACCGCAGCCACGAAGGACCGAGGGAGTAGCGGATGAAGAGCCACGACGCGATGTACATCGGCGGGGAGTGGCGTCCCGCCGCGTCCACGGACACCATCCCGGTGGTCAATCCGGCGGACGAGCAGATCATCGGCCATGTGCCGGCCGGGACCGCCGAGGACGTCGACGCCGCCGTACGTGCCGCCCGAACCGCCTTCCCCGGCTGGGCCGCCACCCCGCCCGCTGAGCGTGCCAAGCTGATCGGCGCGCTCCGAGACGGTCTCGCCGCCCGCGCCGAGGAGATCGCCGCCACGGTCACCGCCGAGCTGGGCGCGCCGCCGCAGTTCGCCGCCGCCGTCCACGCCGGTCTGCCCATCGCCGTCGCCGGTACGTACGCCGAGCTCGCCGCCGCCCACTCGTTCGAGGAGAAGGTCGGCAACTCCACGGTCTACTCCGAGCCGGTCGGCGTGGTCGGCGCGATCACCCCGTGGAACTACCCGCTCCACCAGATCGTCGCCAAGGTCGCCCCCGCGCTCGCCGCCGGCTGCACGGTCGTCCTCAAGCCCGCCGAGGACACCCCGCTGACCGCCCAGCTGTTCGCCGAGACCGTCCACGCGGCCGGCATCCCGGCCGGCGTCTTCAACCTCGTCACCGGCCTCGGCCCGGTCGCCGGCCAGGCGCTCGCCGAGCACGAGGACGTCGACCTCGTCTCCTTCACCGGCTCCACGGCCGTCGGCAGGCGGATCGGCGCCCTCGCGGGCGGCGCGGTCAAGCGGGTCGCCCTGGAACTCGGCGGCAAGTCCGCCAACGTCATCCTGCCGAGCGCCGACCTCGGCAAGGCCGTCGCCGTCGGCATCGCCAACGTCATGGCCAACTCCGGCCAGACGTGCAGCGCGTGGACCCGGATGCTCGTTCCCGCCGACCGGTACGACGAGGCGGTGGCGCTGGCGGCCGAGGCCGTCGCCAGGTACGTCCCCGGCGAGCGCGTCGGCCCGCTCGTCAACGCGAAGCAGCAGCAGCGCGTGCGCGGCTACATCGAGAAGGGCGTCGAGGAGGGCGCCCGGATCGTCGCCGGCGGCCCGGAGGCCCCGCGCGAGACCGGTTACTACGTCTCCCCGACCGTCTTCGCCGACGTCACCCCGGGCATGACCATCGCGCAGGAGGAGATCTTCGGCCCGGTCGTCTCCCTCCTGCGGTACGAGGACGAGGACGAGGCCCTCGCCATCGCCAACGGGACCGTGTACGGGCTCGCGGGCGCAGTCTGGGGCGAACCGGAGGCCGCCGTCGCCTTCGCCCGCCGCATGGAGACGGGCCAGGTCGACATCAACGGCGGCCGCTTCAACCCGCTGGCGCCGTTCGGCGGTTACAAGCAGTCCGGCGTGGGGCGCGAACTCGGCGCGCACGGCCTCTCCGAGTACCTCCAGACCAAGTCCCTCCAGTTCTGAGTCCTTCCGAGCCGTTTCCCAGCCCTTCGGGGCCGTTACGAGCCTGTTCCGAGTCCCTGAGGAGCAAGACGCGTCATGAGCGTGGTCCGCGCCGCCTTCCTGCCCGCCGTCGGCTCTCCGCTGGAGATAGCCGGCATCCGACTGCCCGAACCAGGTCCCGGCCAGGTCCGGATCCGCCTCGCCGCCGCGGGGGTCTGCCACTCCGACCTGTCCCTCTCCAACGGCACCATGAGGGTGCCCGTCCCGGCCGTCCTCGGGCACGAGGGCGCCGGCACGGTCGTCTCCGTCGGCGAGGGCGTCACGCATGTCGCCCCCGGCGACGGTGTCGTCCTCAACTGGGCGCCGTCCTGCGGCGCCTGCCACGCCTGCTCGCTCGGCGAGGTCTGGCTCTGCGCCGACGCGCTGACCGGCGCCGGGAGCGTGTACGCCGAGACCGAGGACGGGACCGGGCTCCACCCGGGTCTCAACGTGGCCGCCTTCGCCGAGGAGACCGTGGTCGCGGCGAACTGCGTGCTGCCGGTCCCGGACGGGGTCCCGCTGACCGACGCGGCCCTCCTCGGCTGCGCCGTCCTCACCGGGTGGGGCGCGGTCCACCACTCGGCGCGGGTACGGCAGGGCGAGTCCGTCGTCGTGTACGGCGTCGGCGGCGTGGGCCTCGCCACCCTCCAGGCCGCCCGGATCGCGGGCGCCTCGCCGATCATCGCGGTCGACGTCTCGCCCGAGAAGGAGGCCCTGGCGCGGGCCGCCGGAGCGACCGAGCGCGTTGTCGCGTCCGCGACTACTGCCAGGGAGATCCGGAAGCTGACGGGCGGCCACGGCGCCGACGTGGCCGTCGAGTGCGTGGGCCGCGCCGCCACGATCCGTACCGCCTGGGACTCCACACGGCGCGGCGGCCGCACCACGGTCGTCGGCATCGGCGGAAAGGACCAGCAGGTCACCTTCAACGCCCTGGAACTCTTCCACTGGGGCCGGACCCTGTCCGGCTGCGTGTACGGAAACTCCGACCCGGCCGCGGACCTGCCCGTCCTCGCCGAGCACATCCGGGCCGGCCGCCTCGACCTCAGTGCGCTGGTCACCGAACGCATCACCCTGGACGGCATCCCGGGCGCCTTCGAGAACATGATCGCGGGCAAGGGCGGCCGGGCGCTCGTCGTCTTCCAGCCGGACGTCGTCCAGCCAGAAGCCTTCTAACCGGACGTCTTCCAGCCGGACGTCCGCTCACCGGGCAACGTCGTGGTCTCGACGCCCTCGGCCGGAGTCCTGGACGGGGGCTTCGGCCGGGAGCGCGAGACGGCGACGCCCGCGAGGCACAGCGCCCCGCCCGCGAGCGTGAGCAGGCCCGGCAGCTCGCCGAGGAACACCCAGGCCATGAGGACGACCAGCGCGGGCACGGCGTACGTCGTCGCGCCCATCCGGCCGGCGGTCGTACGGGCGAGGGCGTAGGCCCAGGTCGTGAAGGCCAGGGCGGTCGGGAACACGCCGAGGTAGACCATGTTCAGGGTCGCCGAGACCGGCGCGCTCGCCGCCTCGTCGACCAGCTGTCCGACGAACGGCAGACAGGCCACCGCACCCACCAGGCACCCGAAGGCGGTGACCTGAAGGGCGCTCCCGTGCGCCAGGGCGGGCTTCTGCGCGACGACACCACCCGCGTACGCGACCGCCGCGAGGAGGCAGAGCCCGACGCCGAGCACCGAGGCGTGGCCCTCGCCCGACATCGAGAGCCCCACGGCGACCGCGCCGGCGAAGGACACCGCCATGCCCGCCAGCAGCCGGGGCGGCAGCTTCTCGCCGAGGAACCGGGCGCCCAGCAGGGCGATGAGGATGGGCCCGATGTTCACGACCATCGCGGCAGTGCCCGCGTCGACCTCCTGCTCGCCCCAGTTGAGGGCCACCATGTACGCACCGAACCAGAGGAGGCCGGACACCGTGATCCCCGGCCAGGCCGCCCGGGGCGGCAGCCCTTCGCGCCGGACCAGCAGGACTGCCCCGAGGACGAGCGCCCCGGAGAGCAGCCGGCCGAGGGCCAGCGCGCCGGGGGAGTAGGCCTCCCCGGCGCTGCGGATCGAGACGAAGGCGGAGGCCCACAGGACGACGGTGACACCGGCGGCGGCGAGCGCCAGGCGCGAGGTGGCGGGGGAGTCGGTCATGGGGCGACCGTAGGCCCTGGACACTTCGGCGGTCACCGCACTGTCGCCGGCTCGATGCCCAGGACCCGCTGGAGGGCCCGCTCGCCCTCGGAGGTCACCTTCACGGCACGCTCCGACCCGATCCGTACGCACCAGCCGGCGTCGAGCGCGTGCCGGCAGAGCGCGGCGCCCGCCACCCCCGCCAGATGCGGCCTGCGCTCGGTCCGGTCGAGACAGCCGCGGGCGACCGGCCGCCGGCCCGTCGGGACCAGCGCGATGTCCTGCTCACCGAACCACGCCACGCCCGCGTCGGTGAGGGCGAACCCGGTGTCCTGGCGCAGCAGTCCGCGCACGGTCATGGCCTCGGTGATCGTGATCCCGAGCCGCCCCGCGAGATGGTCGTAACAGGTGCGCCCCCGCGCCATCGCGTGCCCCACGCTCGCCGCCCGCAGCGAGTGCGGCGGGTCCTTCCGGGCGGGCTCGGAGCGGGCGGCCAGGTCCTCGACGAGATGCGCGATCCCGGGGTCGGCGAGCCGCACGTACCGGTGCCGCCCCTGTCGCTCCTGGGCGAGCACCCCTCCCGCGACGAGCTTCCCCAGGTGTTCACTGGCGGTGGACGGCGCCACGCGCGCGTGCCGGGCGAGTTCGCCTGCGGTCCACGCCCGCCCGTCGAGCAGGGCGAGGACGAACGCGGCGCGGGTCTCGTCGGCGAAGAGTGCGGCGAGTGCGGCGAGGTCTTCGGATGCCATGGCCCCAGGGTCCCGCACTCACGTTTCGGCGTTGGCCGAACGGTCCGCCATGCGCCACCGGTGGTGGAGCAGTTCCGTGGGCCGGTGATCGTGCTCGAATTCGGGGCCCACCAGCGTTCCCACCCGCCGGTACGCCTCCTCGGTCCGGGGGTCGTCGCGCCGGGCCAGGCCGAAGGCGCCCTCCAGGCGCAGCGACGGATCGTCCTCGTCGAGCAGCGCCCACAGGGCCGCGGCGGCCGCGGGCGACCGGTCCCGGCCCGTGGCGAGCGCCGCCGCGGCCCTGCGGCGCACGTCGCCGTCCCGGTCCGCGACGAGGGCGAGCAGGGCGCCGGTGACCTCGTCGGAGAGATCGTGCTTCTGGGCCAGCACGTCACCGGCCGCGGCGCGGACCACGGCGTCGGGGTCGCCGGTCAGGCCGAGCAGCGCCGCGCGGGCCGCCGTGGTGACGGGGGTCTCGTCGTCGATCAGGGCGTACGCAGCCTCGGCCCGGACCGATGGGTGCGCGTGGCCGGCGAACCGCAGTCCGAGCTCCTCGTGGCCGGGGTGGTCCAGGTGATTGAGGGTGTTCAGGATCTGCGTGAGGACATCGGCGTCCGGTTCCTCCAGGGCCCAGTCGGAGAGGAGTTCCACGGTCTCCTTCTCGTAGGAGTTGCGATGGCTCCACCGGAAGACGGAGACGCTCCACAGGACGTCGACCGCGAAGCGGCGGTGGGCCCGGTCCGGGTGACGGCGGTAGGTCGCGACCGCCGAGAACGTCTCGCGGCTGCGCCGCTCGTTCAGCACCCACTTCGCCGCCCACCAGCCCGCGCCGATGTGGTCCCGGTCCGCGCCCGGGTCCGCCACCGCCCGTGCCACCAGCTCGTCCACGGGGGTCAACACACGGAAC
The DNA here is from genome assembly GCF_042668715.1 of Streptomyces sp. NPDC057271. Classification (NCBI taxonomy): domain Bacteria; kingdom Bacillati; phylum Actinomycetota; class Actinomycetes; order Kitasatosporales; family Streptomycetaceae; genus Streptomyces; species Streptomyces sp. NPDC057271. The sequence goes on along the minus strand of NZ_JBHUYJ010000100.1, from coordinate 10,469 downwards.
GCCCACTCCAGCGCAGTCAGGATCGCGCTGTGACCGTCCCGCACGGTCCGTCCGGCGAGGGTCACCTGCCTCACCAGGGTCTCGTCGTCGTCCATGACATGGGCCGTCCGCGCGGGGGCGGACGAGCCCGTCACGCGCCGGAGTTCGGCCTCCGCCCCGGCCTCGTGCCAGCGGCGAGCCCGGGCGAGGAGCCGCTCCCGCGCGGTCTGAGGGAGCCGGAGCCGGGGTTCTTGCCCCAGGGTCGCGTCGAAGACCGCGGGGGACCCGCCGTCGATCGCGCGGCACAGCGGCGTGGTGCCGTCCGGCAGCTCCCGGTCCGGGTTCGCGCCGCCCGCCACGAGCGCGCGGGCGGTCTCGGCGTCGTACGCCGCCACCGCCGCGCAGAGGACGGGCAGTCCGTCCTCGGTCCGGGCGTCGGGATCCGCGCCCGCCTCCACCAGGGCGCGGACCGCCTCCGCGTCCCCGTCCCGTGCTGCCGCTACGAGCCGCTCGGCGTCTCCTGTCTGGCCGTCCATGCTCCCCGTACCCCCGTCTCGTACTGCATCGCCAACCCGTCGAGCAGCGCCCTCAGGCCCGTCTCGAAGGCGCCCTCGTCGACCTTCTGGCGGTGTTCCGCGAGGAGGTGGGCCTGGCCGAGGTGAGGGTAGTCGGCGGGGTCGTAGGCCGTCTCGTCGTCGACGAAGCCGCGGGCGAAGGAGCCGAGGGCCGAGCCCGTGACGAAGTAGCGCATCAGCGCGCCGATGTAGGTCGCCTGGGCCGGTGGCCAGCCCGCCCGGACCATCGCTCCGAAGACCGCGTCGGCGACCTTCAGACCCGCCGGGCGGCGGCCCGGGCCCTGGGCCAGGACGGGGACGATGTGGGGGTGGTCGGCGAGGGCGGCGCGGTAGGAGACCGCCCACTCGTGCAGGGCCGTACGCCAGTCGCGGCCGTCGCCCGCCGCGAACATCGACAGATCGACTTTCGCGCTGACGGCGTCGGCGACCGCGTCGAGGATCTCGTCCTTGGTGCGGAAGTGGTTGTAGAGGGACGGCCCGCTCACCCCCAGCTCGGCCGCGAGTCGTCGCGTCGAGACGGCCGCGAGGCCCTCCGCGTCCACGAGCGCGCTCGCCGCCTCGACGATGCGTTCTCTGCTCAGAAGGGGCTTGCTCGGTCGGGCCATGGCGCACATAGTAGGCCTGCGCAGTAGAAACTAGCAGTGCTAATTAAAGTCTTCCCCGAAGGTCGGTGGCGTAGTGAACCTGGAGCTCAGCGAGGAGCAGGAAGCCGTACGACGGCTCGCCGAGGACTTCGTCGCGCGCGAGGTCGCCCCGCACGTGGTCGCCTGGGACCGGAGCGAGAACGTCGACCGGTCGATCGTGAAGAAGCTCGGGGCCGTCGGCTTCCTCGGCCTGACCGTCCCGGAGGAGTACGGCGGCTCGGGCGGCGACCATCTCTCGTACTGCCTCGTCACCGAGGAGCTCGGCCGCGGCGACTCCTCCGTCCGCGGCATCGTCTCCGTCTCGCTGGGCCTCGTCACCAAGACCATCGCCTCCTGGGGCACCGAGGAGCAGAAGCGCGCCTGGCTGCCCCGGCTCACCTCCGGCGACGCCCTCGGCTGCTTCGGGCTGACCGAGCCGGGCACCGGTTCGGACGCGGGGAACCTCTCCACCAGGGCCGTACGCGACGGCGACTGCTACGTCGTCAACGGCTCGAAGATGTTCATCACCAACGGCACCTGGGCCGACGTCGTCCTGCTCTTCGCGCGTACCGGCGACACCCCCGGCCACCAGGGCGTCTCCGCGTTCCTCGTCCCCGCGGACACCCCCGGCCTCACCCGCCGCACCATCCACGGCAAGCTCGGCCTGCGCGGCCAGGCCACCGCCGAACTGGTCCTGGAGGATGTCCGCGTCCCCGCCACCGCGATGCTGGGCCCCGAGGGCAAGGGCTTCTCCGTCGCCATGTCCGCCCTCGCCAAGGGGCGGATGTCGGTCGCGGCCGGCTGTGTCGGCATCGCGCAGGCGGCCCTCGACGCGGCCGTGCGGTACGCCGGGGAGCGGGAGCAGTTCGGCAAGTCCATCGCCTCGTACCAGCTGGTGCAGGAGCTGATCAGCGACATCGCCGTCGACGTGGACGCCGCCCGCCTGCTGACCTGGCGCGTCGCCGATCTCGTCGACCGCGGCCTGGACTTCGCCACCGCGGCCTCCCAGGCCAAGCTGTTCGCCTCCGAAGCGGCCGTCCGCGCCGCGAACAACGCACTGCAGGTCTTCGGCGGGTACGGCTACATCGACGAGTATCCGGTCGGGAAGCTGCTCCGTGACGCGCGCGTGATGACGCTGTACGAGGGCACGAGCCAGATCCAGAAGCTGATCATCGGGCGGGCGCTCACGGGCGTGTCGGCGTTCTGAGTACCTCGCCGGACGCGGCTGAGTATCCGGGCGGATGTGGCGGGCGCCACATCCGCCCGATCCTGTCGTCATGAGCGACACACCGGTCAAGCAGCAGAACACGGCCGCCTACCACCTGCAGGCCGTCATCTCCTTCGGCCTCGCCCTCGCGGCCGTGGCGATCGGCGTCTACCAGCTGGACGCCGACGCCTGGGTCCGCGCCTTCCTCGCCATCGCCGTCCTCTACCTCACGACGTCAGCCTTCACCCTCGCCAAGGTCGTCCGCGACCGGCAGGAGGCGGGGCAGATCGTCAGCCGGGTCGACCAGGCCCGGCTGGAGAAGCTCCTCGCGGAGCACGACCCCTTCCAGAAGCTCTGAGCCTAAGCGCTTGCTCAGCTTCGTTGTATGGTGTTCGTCCTGACGGTTGGAGAAGGGGCGAACGATGAGCGTCGCTGAGGAGACGCCCGGCGGCACGGACGCGTCGTGGGGCGAGGTCACGCCCGAGGCGGCCAGGCGGCTGCTCGTCGCGGCCGTCGAGGCGTTCGCCGAGCGCGGTTACCACGCCACCACCACCCGGGACATCGCCGGCCGCGCCGGCATGAGCCCGGCCGCGCTCTACATCCATTACAAGACCAAGGAAGAGCTGCTCCACCGGATCAGCCGCATCGGTCACGACAAGGCCCTGGAGATCCTCCGGGCCGCCGCCGACGGCGAGGGGACGGCGGGCGAGCGGCTGGCCGACGCCGTACGGTCCTTCGTGCGCTGGCACGCCGAGCGCCACACCACCGCGCGGGTCGTCCAGTACGAACTCGACGCCCTCGGCCCCGAGCACCGCACCGAGATCGTGGCGCTGCGCCGCGAGTCCGACGCGACCGTGCGCAGGATCATCGACGAGGGCGTGGCGGCGGGCGAGTTCGACGTGCCGGACGTGCCGGGCACGACCGTCGCCGTGCTCTCCCTCTGCATCGACGTGTCGCGCTGGTTCAACGTCCGGGGCCGCCGGACGCCGGACGAGGTCGGCGCGCTCTACGCCGACCTCGTGCTGCGGATGGTCGGCGCTCAGAAGTAGTAGCGGGAGACCGACTCGGCGACGCAGACCGGCTTGTCGCCGCCCTCGCGCTCCACCGTCACGGTCGCCGTGACCTGCACCCCGCCGCCCGCCTCCCGCACCTCGGTCAGGACGGCGCCCGCGCGCAGCCGCGAGCCGACCGGTACGGGGGAGGGGAAGCGGACCTTGTCGGTGCCGTAGTTGAGGCCCATCTTCATGCCCTCGACGCGCATGATCTGCGGCACCAGCGTCGGCAGCAGCGACAGCGTCAGATAGCCGTGCGCGATGGTCTTCCCGAACGGCCCGGAGGCCGCCCGCTCCGGGTCCACGTGGATCCACTGGTGGTCACCGGTGGCGTCGGCGAACAGATCGATCCGCTTCTGCTCGATCTCCAGCCAGTCGCTGTGCCCCAGCGGTTCGCCGACCGCGGCGCGCAGCTCCTCGGCAGAGGTGAAGATCCTCGGCTCAGCCATGTCTCGCTCGTCCCTTCGTGAACCTGTGACTCCTGTTTCTAAGCGCTTGCTCAGCATGTGGGGTGGGGGGCCCGCTGTCAACGGACAGTAGGGTTCGAGGGGTGCCGCAGATTCCAGAGAAGATCCATGAACTCACCGTCGGCCAGGTGTCCGCGCGAAGCGGCGCCGCGGTGTCGGCCCTGCACTTCTACGAGTCCAAGGGCCTGATCACCAGCCGCCGTACCAGTGGCAACCAGCGCCGGTACGGCCGTGACACGCTCCGGCGGGTCGCCTTCATCCGGGCCGCGCAGCGCGTCGGCATCCCCCTGGCGACCATCCGCGTCGCCCTCTCCGAACTCCCCGAGGAGCGCACGCCCACCAAGGAGGACTGGGCGCGGCTCTCGGCGGCGTGGCGCACGGAGCTGGACGAGCGGATCAACCAGCTCGGACGGCTGAGGGACCATCTGACCGACTGCATCGGCTGCGGCTGTCTGTCGCTGCGGAACTGCGTCCTGTCCAACCCGGACGACGCGATCGGTGAGAGCCTCACCGGTTCGCGGCTGATGGGGGAGCGCCGCGAGAAGTAGGCCCGGCGGCTCCAGGCCGGTCCCGGCGGCTCACGGTCCCGGCCGGTCCCGGCGGCGCACGGTCCCGCTCAATGGGCCCGCGGCCCGTCCCGGCGTACGAAGAGGGGCCCGCCACCCCCGTGGACGGGCCCCTCGGTCCTTCGTGGCGGTCACTCGTACTCGGTGCCGCCCTTGCGGGTCAGATACGCCGGGCTGACCGCCTTGGCGATCGCGCGGCCGCCCACGACCGGGCTGTACCGCTCCGTCACCGGGCGGATCACGACGCCCTCCCGCAGATGGAGATCACGCCCGGACACGGTCTCCCGGCCGCTCGCAAGGCCGACGACGACGTCCAGGTCGTACGGCCCCGTGTACAGCCGCGGTACGAGCGGCAGCTCGCCGGCCTCCAGGACCTCGGCCGGGTCCAGCCACCGGACCTGGCCGTCGATCTCGGCCGACACGTCGAAGACCGCGTAACCGACCTGCTCGCCGCGGGCGTTCGCGCCGTAGCCGAGGTCCTGCACACCGGCCCCGTACACCTCACCGAACAGTCCGACCCGGCGCGCCCCGAGGCGGGCGGCGAGCCGCGCCGCCACGGCCGGTACGCCATGGCCGTGGACGGCCCGCCAGTAGAGGTTCCGCGGGTCCTCCTGGAGCGCGAGACCCTTGGCTCCGAAGCCCTTGGAGGAGACCTGGACGCGGCCGTCCCCGGCGGAGTACGTGGTGAGACAGGCCGTGCCGTGCAGCTTCTCGGTCAGGACCACCGGCTCGCCGGGCTCGAAGATGTCCGGATACCGCTGGAGGTTCTCGATGTCGACCCAGGGCAGCAGGTCGGGCGCCACCTCCACGTCCCCGCTCATCGTCGGCGGGATCGGCGGCACCCACTTCGTGATGCCGAGAAGCTCGGCGAAGTCGGTCCCCTCGGCGGCCGCCGCGGCCAGGTCGACGTCTGCCAGCGCCTTCGGCCGGCACACGATCCCCTGCGACAACTCCCCGCGCAGACGCACCGCCTTGACCCGGTCGGACGCCTTCCCGGCGAGCCGTCCGGTCAGCCCCAGCTCGTCGACGAGAGCGGTCGGCAGTACGGCCTGCTCCGGAATGTAGACGGCGACGTCACCGCTGCGGTACGCGCCCTTCGCGACGACGGCCCGGTACAGACCCACCTGGGCCAGTTCGAGCGCGTCGGCGTTGGGATGGGCGTGGACGGCCAGGGTTTCGGCGGTGACGCGCAGCGTCGACATGTCAGTTCTCCGGTGACTCGGGTGTCGTTCTCACGCCGGACACTGTGCGGGAAGGGAATTCGGGTGGGCCACCGGATTTCCGCTCTGGTAGCGTCGCGCCCTTCGGCTACGCGGAGTCGCCCTCGGAGACGGCCATCACGAGTGCGGCGGCGACCAGTTGGGCGTTGGAGTCCGCGCGGGAGCCGTCCGGCAGGACGAGCGTGTCCTCCAGGCCGATGCGGGTGGCCAGGCCGAGGCGGCGGGCGAGCCGCAGGACCGGCCACGCGCCGCCTTGTTCGCCGTGGAGGAGGACCGGCCGGCCGTGGGCCGTGCCGAGGTCCGCGAGGAGGGAACGTGCCGTGGACCGCGCGGTCGTGGGGTCGGGATCGGTGACCTCCGCGAGGACCCGCAGCACCCGCGGTCCCAGGGGTGAACGGAGGAACCGCTCCGGTCCGTCCGTGCCCGACCAGAGCCCCGCCTCCACGCCCACCCCGCGCTCCAGGAGCAGGGCCGCGAGTTCCTCCGCGCCCGGCTCGTGCCAGTTCACCGAGGCGTGGTCGGGCAGGTCCGTCCAGGCCCGGACGCGCTCCACCCGCCGTACGGGATCGGGCTCGGCCCACGCGCCCGTCGTCACACTCACCGGGACGCCGACCGCCCCCCGCAACGCCGCCAGCGTCACCGAGAGGACCCGGGGCGACAGGGTGTCGCCGCCGCACGGCGTCCTGGGGTGCACGTGGACGTCGCGCGCCCCGGCCGCGACGGCCCGCGCCGCCGACTCCGCCATGGTGCCCGGTGACATCGGCACGGCCGCGGAGTCACCCGGCCCCCGGGTCCCGTTCAGACACACCTGCGTCAACGCGGGCCCCCGTTGCCCCCGTTGCCCGCGAATCCCCCGTTGCCCCCGCGTCTCGTCCTCCACCGTCGCTAGGCCACCGACGCCAGAGTGAGCAGAGACTCTCCCCGAGTTCGCGCCGGCGCACCCGCTGTCAGTACCGCCCGCGGCACGACCACGCCGCAGTCCGCGCACACCGGGCCGAACCACGGCTCGTCCACCAGGTCCGGCCGCCATTCGATCCGGGTCCCCGCGCACACCGGGCAGTGCTCCCCGGGCGCGGACTCCAGCGCGGCGATCAACCGCCGCAACACCTCGGCCAGCGGCTCCGTCGGGTGCACGGCCGGATCGTCACACCGCGCCACCCCGTTGCCGCCCCACGTCCGCCGGTGCCAGTCGTCCAGCGCGCCCGGCCGGCGCAGGCCCTCGTGCTTCTCGCGCCGCCGACGCGCCGCGAACTCCTTCTCGTACGCGAGCCAGACCGCCCGCGCCTCCTCCAGCTCCTCCAGCGCGGCCACCAGCCGCCCCGGATCGAGCTCCCTGTCCTCGGGCCCGAACCCGTGCCTGCGGCACAGGTGGTCCCAGGTCGCGCGGTGCCCGTAAGGGGCGAACCGCTCCAGGCACTTGCGCAGCGAGTACCTCCGCAGCGCCGTGTCACTCCCGGGATCGCGCACCTGTCTCGCAAGACTCCGGAAACCCGCCATCGCTCCGCACCTCCGTCGCTGGTACTTCGGCGTCAAGGACGTTATGGAATGGACGAACGAGTACCCCTCCGTGTTCCATCGAAAATTCGATGGGAGCCATCAGAGGCGCACGGGGGAGATCGGTTGCAGGACGTTCTGGCGGGTCTCGCGGCCAGTCCGGCGCTGCCGGGAAGGCTCTTCCCGGCGCCGGCGGAGGCCGGTGACGAGGACGTCCGCCTTCTTCTGGCACTCCGCGACGACCTCACCGGGGCCCGGGCCCTCGCCCTCCTCGCCCACGACGACGTGGACCTCTGGACGCTCGTCGGGAACGGCCGGATCCCCTGGGCCGACGTGCCCCGCGACGACCCCGACCTCCTGTCGGCCGCCGCCCAGGCCGGGATCGCACCGGAGTCCGCGGTACGGGAACTCGCCGCCCACCCCTCGCTGCCGGTGGAGACGATGGAACGGCTCATCGCGCGGGCCCGCTGTGCCGCCGTGCGGGCGACCTGACCTGCCGTCCCCCGAACCGTCCTGCCTGACCTACCGTCCCCCGAACCGTCCTGCCTGACCTACCGTCCCCCGAACCGTCCCGCCGCCGCCACCAGCCGGGCCAGCTCCGCGTGGCAGATGTCGCTGTGCTCACCGACCACGGCAGCCGCGTCGACGCTCACACAGCCGGATGCCGGGACGCCGTCGCGCAGCGCCGCCGCCAGGGTCGCCGAGCGCGTGCCCGGGACCGCCTGGACGCCGTCGTGACCGATCGCCCCCCAGCGCCTGTCGCTCGCCAGCAGCGAGTCGGCGTCCCTGGCCAGCCGCGAGGCCAGGGGGTAGAACACCCGCAGGGCCGTGTCGTGGCGCGAGTAGCAGGCGACCACGGGCCCGTCGACCCGTCGCTGCAGATCGCGCAGCGCGCCGCCCCGGCCCGGTTCGTGCGGGAGGCTGGCCGCGAACGCGTAGTGCGAGAAGGCCCCTTGGAGCAGCGTCACCGATGCCACGTTCCGCGCCCCGGCGGGCAGTCCGCGCAGGGCGTACGAGACGAGCCGGGCGCCCATGCTGTGTCCGACGAGGTGGATCCGCAGCCCGGGGGAGGTGCGGGCGAGTTCGCCGATCAGGGGGCCGAGTCCCCGCTCGCCGACGGTCCCGGAGCGGCGCTTCATCGTGTAGTACGTGGCCTGACGCAGGGCCTCCTTGGCGCCCTTCCAGAACCGCGTCAGCCGGCCGCCGAACGCCTCGCGTGGGGTCGGCACGCCCCCCGGCCCCTCGGCCTCCTCCAGCGCGTCGGCGAACATCGCGCACACGGCGACCGGGTCCGCGAGCAGGAAGTCCGGGACGTCCGGCCCGGCCTCCGTGAGGCCGCGCGATCCGTCGGTGTCCGTCAACTCCCTGAGCAGAGAGCCGAACTCGACGAAGGCCGCCTCGTCGTCCGGCTGTTCGGCGAGCAGTGCGGCGAGCCGCTCGACCACCGCCTCCTTGCCCGGATGCACGGCCGCCACGGACTCGAAGTCGGGGATCGGCTCGTCCGAGAACATCATCGACGGCCAGATCACCCCCACGTACCCCAGGTGTGCGTCCCGCTCCACGGTCTGCGGGAACGGGGCGAAGAACGCCGCGTACAGGCGTGAGGCCACGGACCGGGTGTTGTTCCACCCGTGGGCGAACATCACCAGATCCGTGACCCCTTGGGCGGCCAGCGCCGCGAGCGTCTCGTGCTGCCGGGCCGCCCCGTCTCCGTCCTTGTCGAAGGTGATCTCCCGGTAGGGCTCCACACTTGTTCCGGCCATGCTCTGCCCGTCCCTCCGCGTCGAGGAAGTGCTGAGGAAGTTCCTGAGGAAGCTGCTGAGGATGTTCTTCCCGCGCCAGCATCCTGCGCGCACGGAGGGACGGCCAGGTTTTCAGCGCAGACGCGCCGCAGAGACCTCGGGGAAGTGCACCAGCAGGTCGTACGCCGTGGTCAGCCGGACCGGCGCCCGGCTCCCCTCCCACGGGAACGCGGTCCCGATGAGCCACGCCGGGCGGTGCGCCCCCAGCCACCTCCGGGCGGCGGGTGTCGCCGTACGCAGGTCCAGGTAGAAGGGGCGCGGCGACACCCGGTCCAGGGTCTCGGCGCTGCTGTCCACCCCCGGCCGGCCGACCGTGAACGCCCGGATCGGCTCGCCCGGCGCCCCGGTGTCATGGGCGTTGAACGAGCCCCGCCCGAAGGACGCCCCCATGCTGACGTAGTCCCGGCCGAGGGCGTCGCGCAGGAAGGCGCCCTGGAGGCGCGGGTACTGGTCCGGCTCCGTCGTCTCGTAGCCGACGTGCCCGTTGTGGGCCGACAGGACGATCCGGTCGCCGGTCTGCCGCTGCCACCACACCGTGTTCTCGGCCATGATCCGGTCGCGGTAGAGCATCGCGTCGGCGATACCCGTGGGACTCTCCATGTCGTGCGCCATCTCTGTGCCGACCTGGGCGATCGCCCGGGCGTGCTGGACCGTCCAGGTGTGCGCCTCAGGGGCCCGGCCGGGGTTCTGCCGCTCCAGGAGCGCGAGGGCGCGGTTCACGTCAGCGGCCATCCGCCGGCGCTCCTCCAGCGGCTTGGCGAGGTACCCGTTCATCCAGGAGTCGACGGAGCCGACCGGCCGCGAGGCCCGGTACAGCTCCTGGAACCGCGGCAGCAGCCGCGGGTGGGCGCGGGCGACATGGTCCGTGACCATGTCGAAGAGGTTCGGCCCCGCGTAGCCGAGGTCGTTGCCCATGAACCGCACCTGGTGACCGGGGTGACGCAGATTGTGCTGTCGCATCCAGGTGATCAGATCCAGGTACTCCTCGGTGTTCCAGAAGCGGTAGGCGTGTCGGAACTCGTCCTTCAGGATCTGACGCGGGTCGCCCTTGCCGAAGCGTACGTAGTCGTCGATCAGCAGCCCCGTCGACCAGTTGGCCTCCAGGGCGAAGGCGGTGAAGCCCTTCCTCTCCACGAGGTGCTCGAAGATCCGGTGCTTGGTCTCGAAGAACTCGGCCGAGCTGTGCGTCGCCTCCCCGATCCCGAGGACCTTGGCCGAACCGATCATCCGGTCCAGCGGCCGCAGGTCGCCCAAAGGAACGGCGGTGCGGGCGAGTTCACGGGCGGGGTCCGGGGCGGGGCGGGTGTCCGCGCTCGCGGCGGGAGCGAGGGCGGCGAGGCAGAGCGCCACGACCGCCCCCACCAGCGGTAACCGATGTCGTGTCAACGTCTTCATCTGAGTCCTTTCGTGGATACGCCCACCTTCAGGTGGGGGAGGAAACGAAACCCCTGCGGAGCGGGGCAGTGAGCGGGGTTTCGCTCCCA
>NZ_JBHUYJ010000099.1:0-29287 GCF_042668715.1 Streptomyces sp. NPDC057271 | reverse complement strand
CGCCGCTACATCATCTGGCGAAACCGCCACGCCGACGACCGGCACCTACGCGCCGTCGTCGACAGGGCGAACGTTGCCTGATGCGGCACTAGCAGCCGCAGGAAGCGGTCACAGGCAGAGTTTCGCCTCGTGGGCGGCGTGGCCTGCGGGCTCCAGCTGGAACGTGCAGTGGTCCACGTCGAAGTGGTCGCCCAGGCAGCCCTGCAGCTCGTGCAGCATCTTCTCGTGGCCGACGGCGTCGAGCGCCGCCTGGGACACGACCACGTGGGCGGAGAGCACCGGCATCCCGGACGTGATCGTCCAGGCGTGCAGATCGTGGACGTCCTCGACGCCCGGCAGCGCCAGTATGTGCGCCCGTACCTCCACCATGTCGACGCCCTTCGGGGCCGACTCGAGCAGGACGTCCAGGGTCTCGCGGAGCAGCTTGACCGTGCGCGGCACGATCATCAGGCCGATGAGGATCGAGGCGATCGGGTCGGCGTACTGCCAGCCGGTGGCCAGGATGATGCCGGCGGAGACGAGGACCGTCACCGAGCCCAGCGCGTCCGCCAGCACCTCCAGATAGGCGCCGCGCACGTTGAGACTCTCCTTCTGGCCACGGACCAGCAGCGAGAGCGAGACCATGTTGGCGACCAGGCCGACCAGGGCGAACGCGACGGTCAGTCCGCCCTTGGTCTCGGCCGGCTCGATGAACCGCTGGACCGCCTCGTACAGCACATAGGTGCCCACGCCGAGCAGGAGGAGACAGTTGGCCAGCGCCGCGAGGATCTCCGCCCGCGCGAAGCCGTAGGTCCGGGTCTGGGTGGGCGGGCGGTTGGCGAAGTGGATCGCCAGCAGTGCCATCGCCAGGCCGACGGCGTCGGTCGCCATGTGGGCCGCGTCGGCGATCAGGGCCAGCGAGTCCGCGACGACGCCGCCGACGATCTCGACCACCATCACGGACAGTGTGATCGCGAGCGCGATCCGCAGCCGGCCCCGGTAGGCCGCGGCCGCGGTCCCCGTGGGCGGTGGCCCTCCGTGACTGTGCCCGTGGTCGTGTCCAGCCCCCATGGCGCGGCCTCCCCGTCGTCGTCGTGTCCGGTGCCCGAGGGGCAAGTCAACTACGGGTGGGGGGTATGTGCAACACGGTACTGAAGACCGTTGTCATATCATCTGACCTGCGGTGATGCGGGCCTGGTGGGAGACCGTGCGAGGGTGGGTTCGAGGCGCTGTGGGGCGCGGTTTGTGGGGCGGTCGGTCGATCACCCATGATGATCTCCGTAGGGCATGGCGCACTCGGGCGGATTCGAGTGGGCCCGGGGGAGTCCGCACCGCAAAGCCTCGGTGAACTCCCACCCTCGTCCATCCGATAGCCTCAGCCGACGTGCCGCCGCCCGATGCCGGGCGGAGCCGCCGTGTCCGGGGCCGTGTCATGGGCCCCGCGGGCCCGCCCGTCAGCTCCAAGGAGTGAGTTCGTCTGTCGACCGCCATCCTCACCGGTCCGCCGGTACCCGGATCGTCGCTCGACGGTGATCTGCGGTCTCTCGGCTTCGACGTACGGGTCGCCTCCGGCCCGCAGGCCACGGGCGCACTGCTCGCCGCCGTACCGGCGGGTGAGCGGATCGCCGTCGTCGATCCTCGCTTCGTCGGACACCTGCACGCCCTGCGGCTGGCCCTCACCGACCCCCGCTTCCCCGCCGCCGCGGCGCCCGGCGCGCTCACCGCGCAGCCCGAGGCCCGCCCGGCGCTCGCCCGCGCCCTGACCGACGCGTACGCCTCGGTGCCCGGCGCCCCGGCCGCACCCGCCCCCGCGGCAACCGACGAGAACCTCCCCGACGCGCTCGCCGACGCCCTCGACGCCGACGGCGTCGCCGTGCACCGGCCCCAGCTCGGCACGCTCGTCGCCGCCGTGCCGACCGACGCCGAGGCCCGCCACGAGGCCCGCGCCGCCGTCGCCGCCGTCGACGACGAGGCCGTACGGCTGCGCTCCGCCGTGAAGGCCCACGACGGCTTCTTCACCACGTTCTGCGTCAGCCCGTACTCGCGCTACATCGCGCGCTGGTGCGCCCGGCGCGGCCTCACCCCCAACCAGGTCACCACGGCCTCGCTGCTCACCGCGCTGATCGCGGCCGGCTGCGCCGCCACGGGCGAGCGCGGGGGCTACATCGCCGCCGGCGTACTGCTCCTCGTCTCCTTCGTCCTGGACTGCACCGACGGGCAGCTCGCCCGCTACTCGCTGCAGTACTCGACGATGGGCGCCTGGCTCGACGCCACCTTCGACCGCGCGAAGGAGTACGCCTTCTACGCGGGCCTCGCACTCGGCGCGGCGCGGAACGGCGACGACGTCTGGGCGCTCGCGCTCGGCGCGATGGTCCTGATGACCTGCCGGCACGTCGTGGACTTCTCGTTCAACGAGGCGAACCACGACGCCACGGCGAACACCAGCCCCACCGCGGCCCTCTCCAGCCGGCTCGACAGCGTCGGCTGGACCGTCTGGGTCCGCCGGATGATCATCCTGCCGATCGGCGAACGCTGGGCCATGATCGCGGTCCTCACCGCCGTCACCACCCCGCGGATCGTCTTCTGGGCCCTGATCGTCGGCTGCGCCTTCGGCGCCTGCTACACCACCGCCGGGCGCGTGCTCCGTTCCCTGACCCGCAAGGCGCAGAGGACCGACCGGGCCGCCCAGGCACTCGCCGACCTCGCGGACACCGGGCCGCTCGCCGACATCGTGGCGAAGACGGCGGGCCGCAAGGCGTTCCCGCCGGCCGCCACCCGGACGGCGATCGCCGCAGTCGGCGGGGCCTGGCTCCTCGCCGCCGCCGTGTGGGCGCCCCCGGGGGCGGTGGTGCTCGCCGCGGTGCTCTACGTGCTGACCTCCGGAATCGCCGTCGCGCGCCCCCTCAAGGGCGCGCTCGACTGGCTCGTCCCGCCCCTCTTCCGGGCCGCCGAGTACGGCACGGTCCTGATCATCGCCGCCCGCTCCGACGTGAACGGCGCCTTGCCCGCGGCTTACGGGCTCGTGTCCGCCGTCGCCTACCATCACTACGACACGGTGTACCGCATTCGCGGCGGCACCGGAGCCCCGCCCGCGTGGCTCGTGCGCACCGTCGGCGGTCACGAGGGCCGCACGTTGCTGGTGGTCGTACTCGCCGCCCTGCTGGCGGACCGCGGCAACGACTTCACCCTGGCGCTCACCGCTCTGGCGGTCGTCGTCGCGCTCGTGGTGCTGGTGGAGTCCATCCGCTTCTGGGTGTCCTCCGGAGCACCCGCCGTACACGACGAAGGAGAAACCGCATGATCGGCCTCGTACTGGCAGCCGGTGCCGGACGGCGTCTGCGCCCCTACACCGACACGCTTCCGAAGGCCCTCGTGCCTGTCGACGGTGACACCACCGTCCTCGACCTCACGCTGAAGAACTTCGCGGAGGTCGGCCTCACGGAGGTCGCCATCGTCGTCGGCTACCGCAAGGAGGCCGTGTACGCGCGCAAGGAGGCCCTGGAGGCCGCCTACGGTGTCTCGATCACCGTGATCGACAACGACAAGGCCGAGGAGTGGAACAACGCCTACTCCCTGTGGTGCGCCCGTGAGGTCCTCAAGCGTGGTGTGATCCTCGCCAACGGCGACACCGTCCACCCCGTCTCCGTCGAGAAGACGCTGCTCGCCGCCCGCGGCGACGGCCAGAAGATCATCCTCGCCCTCGACACGGTGAAGAACCTCGCCGACGAGGAGATGAAGGTCATCACCGCCGAGGGCAAGGGCGTCCAGAAGATCACCAAGCTGATGGACCCGGCCACCGCCACCGGCGAGTACATCGGTGTCACCCTCATCGAGCCCGAGGCCGCCGAGGCGCTCGCCGACGCCCTGAAGGCCACCTTCGAGCGCGACCCCGACCTCTACTACGAGGACGGCTACCAGAAGCTCGCCGACGACGGCTTCAAGATCGACGTGGAGCCCATCGGCGACGTCAAGTGGGTCGAGATCGACAACCACGACGACCTCGCGAAGGGCCGTGAGATCGCGTGCCAGTACTGACCCGGCTCATCCCCTCGCCGGTGGTCGTCGACATCCGGCGCGGAGCGATGGAGGACCTCTCCACGCTCCTGGCGGACCAGCGGATCTCCAGCAACGGCCGGATCGCCGTCGCGATCAGCGGCGGGTCGGGCCTGAAGCTGCGCGAGCACTTCGCCCCCGAGCTGCCCGACGCCGACTGGTACCCCGTCGACGGCGGCACCATCGACGCGGCCGTGAAGCTCGCCGAGGCCATAAGGGGTCAGCGGTACGACGCGGTGGTCGCCCTCGGCGGCGGCAAGATCATCGACGTGACGAAGTACGCGGCGGCCCGGGTCGGCCTGCCGCTGGTCGCCATCGCCACGAACCTGTCGCACGACGGCATCTGCTCGCCGGTCTCCACCCTGGACAACGACAACGGGCGTGGCTCGTACGGTGTGCCGACCCCGATCGCGCTGGTCATCGACCTCGACGTGATCCGGGACGCCCCGGTGCGCTACGTCCGCTCCGGGATCGGCGACGCGGTCTCCAACCTCTCCGCCATCGCGGACTGGGAACTCTCCCACCGCGAGACAGGTGAGCCGGTCGACGGCCTCGCCGCGGCGATGGCCCGCAGCGCCGGCGAGGCGGTGCTCCGCCACCCCGGCGGCGTCGGCGACGACGACTTCCTCGTCACGCTCTCCGAGGGGCTCGTGATGTCCGGCATCGCCATGTCGATCAGCGGCGACACCCGGCCCTCCTCGGGCGCCTGCCACGAGATCAGCCACGCCTTCGACCTGCTCTTCCCCCAGCGCGCCGCCAGCCACGGCGAGCAGTGCGGCCTCGGCGCCGCCTTCGCGATGCACCTGCGCGGTGCCGCCGACGGCTCGCTGGGGATCGTCGAGACGCTGCGCCGCCACGGGCTGCCCGTGACGCCCGAGGAGATGGGCTTCAGCGTGGACGAGTTCGTCCAGGCCGTGTCCTTCGCCCCGCAGACCCGTCCCGGCCGCTTCACCATCCTCGAACACCTCGACCTCTCCGACGACCAGATCAGGGACGCGTACGCCGACTATGCCAAGACCATCCGTAGCTGAACTCCGCCCGGTCGTGCACCCGGCGGGTGTGAAGGACCGGCGTAGCGGAGAGCACTGGGGCGGCCGCCTGTACATGCGCGAGATCTCGCTGCGCATCACCCGCCGCATGGTGACCACGAACGTCACGCCGAACCAGCTGACGTACGTCATGACCCTCTTCGGCGTGCTCGCCGCCCCGGCGCTGCTCGTACCGGGGATCTGGGGCGCCGTCCTCGGCGTCGTCGCGGTCCAGATGTACCTGCTGCTCGACTGCGTCGACGGCGAGGTCGCCCGCTGGAAGCAGCAGTTCTCGCTCAACGGCGTCTACCTCGACCGCGTCGGCGCCTACCTGTGCGACGCCGCCGTGCTGGTCGGCTTCGGCCTGCGTGCCGCCGACCTCTGGGGCGGCGGCCGCATCGACTGGCTGTGGGCCTTCCTCGGCACCCTCGCCGCGCTCGGCGCCGTCCTGATCAAGGCGGAGACCGACCTCGTCGGCGTCGCCCGCCACCAGGGCGGGCTGCCGCCCGTCAAGGAGGCGGCGAGCGAGCCCCGCTCCTCCGGCATGGCCCTCGCCCGCCGGGCGGCCTCGGCGCTGCAGTTCCACCGCCTGGTCCTCGGCATCGAGGCCTCGCTGCTGATCCTGGTCCTGGCGATCCTCGACGCGGTCCAGGGCGGGCTGTTCTTCACCCGGCTCGGTGTCGCGGTCCTCGCGGGCATCGCGATGCTCCAGACGGTCCTGCACCTGGTGTCGATCCTGGCGTCGAGCCGGCTGAAGTGAGGCCGGGGGAGATGGCGACGGCACGGACGACAGACGAGACGACGACAAGCGCGGGAAGGACGAACGTGACCACGGCGATGAAGCTGGGTGCCGTCATCATCACGATGGGCAACCGGCCCGACGACCTGCGCGCGCTGCTGGAATCGGTGGCCAGGCAGGAGGGCGAGCCGGTCGAGGTCGTCGTCGTGGGCAACGGCGCCCCCGTCACGGGGGTGCCCGAGGGCGTCCACACCATCGACCTGCCCGAGAACCTCGGCATCCCCGGCGGCCGCAACGTCGGCATCGAGGCGTTCGGCCCCGGCGGCCCCTGCGGGCCCGTCGACGCCCTGCTGTTCCTCGACGACGACGGTCTGCTCGAACGCAACGACACCGCCGAGCTGATCCGCGAGGCCTTCGCCGCCGATCCGAGGCTGGGCATCATCAGCTTCCGGATCGCGGACCCCGAGACCGGTCTCACCCAGCGCCGGCACGTCCCGCGGCTGCGCGCCTCCGACCCGATGCGGTCCTCGCGCGTGACCACCTTCCTCGGCGGTGCGAACGCCGTGCGCAGCCAGGTCCTCACCGAAGTCGGCGGACTGCCGGACGAGTTCTTCTACGCGCACGAGGAGACCGATCTCGCCTGGCGGGCCCTCGACGCCGACTGGATGATCGACTACCGTTCCGACATGGTGCTGCTCCACCCCACCACGCCACCGTCCCGGCACGCGACGTACCACTACAACGTGGCCCGCAACCGGGTATGGCTGGCCCGGCGCAACCTCCCCGCTCTGCTGGTTCCGGTCTATCTCGGTGTCTGGCTGCTGCTGACCCTCGCGCGGCGCCCCTCGGGCCCCGCGCTCAAGGCGTGGCTCGGCGGATTCCGGGAAGGCTGGGCCACCCCCTGCGGACCGCGCCGGCCCATGAAATGGCGTACGGTGTGGCGGCTGACCCGACTGGGACGCCCGCCCGTCGTCTGACACGTGGTGCCCGACCTGCCACGCATCTGAATACGAAAGTTCCGACCTGTGAGTGACACAACCCACGACGGTGCGGTCGCGACCAGCGCACCGCCATCCGCCGACGACGGCCTGCCCCCGGCCGAGCTGGCCGCGAAGTACGGTCTGTCGGTCAGCGGCGCCCGGCCCGGGTTCTTCGAGTACATCCGCCAGCTCTGGGGACGGCGCCACTTCATCCTCGCCTTCTCCTCGGCGAAGCTGACGGCGCAGTACAGCCAGGCGAAGCTCGGCCAGCTCTGGCAGGTGGCGACCCCCCTGCTCAACGCGCTGGTCTACTTCCTGATCTTCGGCCTGATCCTGGACGCCGGCCGGGGGATGGAGACCAAGGTCTACATCCCCTTCCTGGTGACCGGCATCTTCGTGTTCACCTTCACCCAGAGCTCGGTCATGGCGGGTGTGCGGGCGATCTCGGGCAACCTCGGCCTCGTGCGGGCCCTGCACTTCCCGCGCGCCTCGCTGCCCGTCTCGTTCGCGCTGCAGCAGCTCCAGCAGCTGCTCTACTCCATGATCGTGCTGGCCGCCGTCGCGATCGCCTTCGGCAGCTACCCCTCGATGAGCTGGCTGCTGCTGATCCCCGCGCTGTTCCTGCAGTTCGTGTTCAACGTCGGTCTGGCCATGATCATGGCGAGGATGGGCTCCAAGACCCCCGACCTCGCCCAGCTCATGCCGTTCGTCATGCGCACGTGGATGTACGCGTCCGGCGTGATGTTCTCGATCCCGGTGATGCTCGCGGACAAGCCGGCCTGGATCGCCGACGTGCTCATGTACAACCCGGCCGCCGTGTACATGGACCTGATCCGCTTCGCGCTGATCGACGGTTACGGCGCCGAGAACCTGCCCGCGCACGTCTGGGCGACCGCCCTGGGCTGGGCCCTGGCGATCGGCATCGGCGGCTTCGTCTACTTCTGGAAGGCCGAGGAGAGGTACGGCCGTGGCTGACCCCACCCTGGGACGCGTTCCCACCGTCATCGCCGACGACGTCCACATCGTCTACCGGGTCAACACCGGTGGCGGCGGCAAGGGCAGCGCCACCGCGGCCCTCAGCCGGATGCTCGGCCGCGGCAAGGCCGAGGTCACCCGAGGCGTCCGCAAGGTGCACGCCGTGCGCGGCGTCACCTTCACCGCGTACCGGGGCGAGGCCATCGGCCTCATCGGCAGCAACGGATCCGGCAAGTCGACCCTGCTGCGCGCCATCGCAGGCCTGCTCCCCACCGAGAGCGGCAAGGTCTACACCGACGGCCAGCCCTCGCTCCTCGGCGTCAACGCGGCGCTGATGAACGACCTGACCGGCGAGCGCAACGTGATACTCGGCGGCCTTGCCATGGGAATGAGCAAGGAGG
The DNA here is from genome assembly GCF_042668715.1 of Streptomyces sp. NPDC057271. Classification (NCBI taxonomy): domain Bacteria; kingdom Bacillati; phylum Actinomycetota; class Actinomycetes; order Kitasatosporales; family Streptomycetaceae; genus Streptomyces; species Streptomyces sp. NPDC057271. The sequence continues at coordinate 21,132 of NZ_JBHUYJ010000099.1, read as the reverse complement.
AGATCCGCGAGCGCTACCAGGGCATCGTCGACTTCTCGGGCATCAACGAGAAGGGCGACTTCATCAGCCTGCCCATGCGGACGTACTCCTCCGGCATGGGCGCCCGGCTCCGGTTCGCCATCGCGGCCGCCAAGAACCACGACGTCCTCATGATCGACGAGGCGCTCGCCACCGGTGACCGCAAGTTCCAGATCCGCTCCGAGCAGCGCATCCGGGAGCTCCGCAAGGAGGCCGGCACGGTCTTCCTGGTCAGCCACAGCAACAAGTCGATCAGGGACACCTGCGACCGCGTCCTGTGGCTGGAGAAGGGCGAGCTCCTGATGGACGGGCCCACCGAGGAAGTCCTGCGGGCGTACGAGCGCGAGACCGCGAGGTAGCACCCCGAACCGCGTACGAAGGCCTCCGCCGACCCCGGCGGGGGCCTTCGCGTTCCCCGGGCCGCGCCCCCGGCCCCCACCCGGAATGTTCATGCGGTCAACATCGGGCAGGATGAGCGCATGGCAGCGATCTCGGGGGGAAAGTCCTATCACCACGGCGATCTGCGCAACGCGCTGATCTGCGCCGCCGTCGACCTCGCCACAGAAGGCGGTCCCGAGCGCGTCGTGCTGCGCGAGGCCGCCCGCAGGGTCGGTGTCTCGCCCACCGCCGCCTACCGGCACTTCGACGGCCGGGGCGAGCTGTTGGGAGCCGTCAAGGTCCACGCCCAGCGGGCGCTCGCCGACTCCATGGAGCGCGCCGCCGCCCGTGTCCCGGGCGCCGACGATCCGACCGTCGCCGCCGAACTCCGTCTCGCCGCCCTCGGCCGCGGCTACGTCGGCTTCGCCGTGGACCAGCCCGGCCTCTACCGGGCGGCCTTCTGCACCCCGCGACCGGCCTGCGGCGAGGCCTGGGCGCCCCCGGGACGTCCGGTCGAACCCGAACCCGAGATCCGCGCGTTCGCCCTGCTCACGGACGCCCTGAACGCCCTGGCGGGGGCGGGCAGAGGCCCCCGCCGCGCCCGTCCGGCCGCCGCACCCGCGGCGTGGTCGGCCGTACACGGACTGTCACTCCTGCTGCTCGACGGCCCGCTCGGCCGCCTTCCGGAGCAGCGCCGCGCCGCGGTCGTCGAGTCCACCCTCGCCCTGGTGGTCTCCGGCGCCCGCGCCGACCGGTGGCCGCCGGAAACGTGAACTACCGCTCCCTGTCGGAGGGTTGACAGGACCGGCGAGGATTTCACCCAGGGTCCACCACCCCGACGAGGCACTCGGCGGCGTACAACGTAAGCTGTACCGGTGCTGATTCGTGGCAAGTGGGGCGATAACCCCTAGGCGTCCCCGGCCGTCGGGCGGCGAGCCCCGGCGAGGGCCGGTGGCGTGTCCGAAATAGGATGGATTGGATCGGCAGTGTAGAACAGGAGATATGACGGCCATGACGCGAAATCTCCAGCTCCACGAGGGTGTCGCCGTCCCCGCGTCGGGCAGCGGCCAGTGACGCCGGCCCGACAGGCGCGCCCCGACGCGTCCTCTCGCGCCACGCTCGACAAGGCCGCGGACGAGAACTTCCCCGTGGCGCCCTTCTTCCTCCCCCGCGCCTGGCGCGACGACCTCATGGCCGTCTACGGCTACGCCCGGCTCGTCGACGACATCGGCGACGGCGACCTCGCCCCCGGTGGGGCCGACGCCCGCCACCTCGGTGTCGCCCTGGAACGGGCCGAGGACCGCCTCGTCCTGCTCGACGCCTTCGAGGCCGACCTCCTGCGGGTCTTCGACGGCACCCCGCACCACCCCCTGCTCCGCGCCCTCCAGCCGACCGTGCGGCGCCGCGCCCTCACCCCCGAGCCGTTCCTCGGCCTGATCGAGGCCAACCGCCAGGACCAGCTCGTACGCCGCTACGAGACGTACGACGACCTCGTGGCGTACTGCGAACTCTCCGCCAACCCTGTCGGCCGGCTCGTCCTCGGGATCACCGGAACAGCCACCCCCGAGCGCGTCCGCCGCTCCGACGCCGTCTGCACCGCCCTGCAGATCGTCGAGCACCTCCAGGACGTCGCCGAGGACCTCGGCCGGGACCGGATCTATCTGCCCGCCGAGGACATGAAGCGCTTCCACGTCACCGAGGCCGATCTCGCCCGCCCGGCCGCGAACGCCTCCGTACGCGCCCTGATCGCCTTCGAGGCGGCGCGCGCCCGGGCTCTGCTCGACGACGGGATCCCCCTGGTGGGAAGCGTGCACGGCAGGCTGCGGCTGCTGCTCGCCGGCTTCACGGCCGGCGGACTTGCCGCGCTCGACGCCGTCGCCGCCTCCGGGGGCGGCTTCGACGTCCTGGCCGGGCCGCCCAGGCCCACCAAGCCGGGACTGATGCGTGAAGCGGGATCGATTTTGCTCAGAGCGCGGAGAGAAGGGTGAGCCGGACCGTGGAGGGACAGACGGAGGCGTCCGCGCCGGTACAGGCCGCCTACAGCTACTGCGAGGCCGTCACCGGACAGCAGGCCCGCAACTTCGCCTACGGGATCCGGCTCCTGCCGGCCGAGAAGCGACAGGCCATGTCCGCGCTGTACGCGTTCTCGCGGCGCGTCGACGACATCGGCGACGGCACGCTCGCCCCGGAGGCCAAGCGGGACCGGCTCGAAGGGACCCGCGCGCTCCTGGACCGGATCCGCCGTGGCGGGGTCGACGAGGACGACACCGATCCCGTCGCCGTCGCCCTCGCCGACGCCTCCCGGCGCTTCCCGATCCCGCTCGGCGGGCTCGACGAGCTGATCGACGGCGTCCTGATGGACGTCCGCGGCGAGACGTACGAGACCTGGGACGACCTCAAGGTCTACTGCCGCTGCGTCGCGGGCGCCATCGGGCGGCTCTCGCTCGGGGTGTTCGGCACGCAGCCGGGCGCGCAGGGCGTGGAACGCGCCCCCGAGTACGCCGACACCCTCGGGCTCGCGCTCCAGCTCACCAACATCCTCCGGGACGTACGCGAGGACGCCGGCAACGGACGCACCTACCTGCCCGCCGACGACCTCGCCAAGTTCGGCTGCGGCGAGGGCTTCGGGAGCGCGACCCCGCCCGCCGGTGCCGACTTCACGGGCCTCGTCCACTTCGAAGTCCGCCGGGCCCGCGCCCTGTTCGCCGAGGGCTACCGGCTCCTGCCCATGCTCGACCGGCGCAGCGGCGCCTGCGTCGCCGCGATGGCCGGGATCTACCGCCGCCTCCTCGACCGGATCGAGCGCGACCCGGAGGCGGTGCTGCGCGGCCGGGTCTCGCTCCCGGGGCACGAGAAGGCGTACGTCGCCGTGCGCGGCCTCTCCGGACTCGACACCCGGCACGTCTCCCGACGAGTCGTCAGGAGGCGTGCCTGATGCGCGCGTACGATCCCCGGCACCGGACAACCCTCCGCCGCCGGGCGGCGTCCCTGACTGCGACCACCCGAGGGGAGGCCTCGTGACCACCGACGGCACCACACCGCACCGCGCGGCCGGGGCCGGCGCGACCGCCGTCGTGATCGGCGGCGGACTCGCCGGGATCACCTCCGCGCTCCAACTGGCCGACGCCGGAATGCGCGTCACGCTCCTCGAAGGCCGGCCGAGGCTCGGCGGGCTCGCGTTCTCCTTCCGGCGCGGCGAGCTCACCGTCGACAACGGCCAGCACGTCTACCTGCGCTGCTGCACCGCCTACCGGTGGTTCCTCGACCGGGTCGAAGCCGCCCACCTGGCGCCCCTCCAGGACCGCCTCGACGTGCCCGTCCTCGACGTCGCCCACCCCCGGGGCCCCCGACTCGGCCGGCTGCGGCGCACCGATCTGCCCGTACCGCTGCACCTCGCCGCGAGCCTGGCGACCTACCCCCACCTCTCTCTCGCCGAGCGCGCGAGCGTCGGCCGCGCCGCACTCGCCCTCAAGGGACTCGACCCCGCCGACCCGGCCCTCGACGGCATCGACTTCGCCACCTGGCTCGGCCGCCACGGCCAGTCCCCGCGCGCCGTAGAGGCCCTCTGGGACCTCGTCGGCGTCGCCACCCTCAACGCCACCGCCCCGCACGCCTCCATGGGCCTGGCCGCCATGGTCTTCAAGACCGGCCTGCTCTCCGAACCGGGCGCCGCCGACATCGGCTGGGCCCATGTCCCCCTCGGCGAGCTCCACGACACCTTCTCCCGCAAGGCCCTCGACTCACTCGGCGTGCGGACCGAACTGCGCACCAAGGCCGAGCGGATCACCCGTACCGAAGACGGCCGGTGGAGCGTCGAGGTGCCGGGCGAGACCATCGAGGCCGACGCCGTCGTGCTCGCCGTGCCGCAGCGCGAGACGCGTGAGCTGATTCCCGAGGGCGCCCTCGACGACCCCGACCGGCTCCTGGACATCGGCACCGCCCCGATCCTCAACGTGCACGTCGTCTACGACCGAAAGGTGCTCAGACGGCCCTTCTTCACGGCGCTCGGCTCCCCGGTGCAGTGGGTCTTCGACCGCACCGACTCCTCCGGCCTCAAGGGCGCCGGACAGTACCTGGCCGTCTCCCAGTCCGCCGCCCAGGACGAGATCGACACGCCCGTCGCCGAGCTGCGCGAGCGCTACCTTCCGGAGCTGGAGCGCCTGCTGCCCGCCGCACGCGGCGCCGGGATCAAGGACTTCTTCGTCACCCGGGAGCGGACAGCGACGTTCGCCCCCACTCCGGGCGTCGGCCGGCTCCGCCCCGCCGCCCGCACCCACGCCCCCGGCCTGTACCTGGCCGGCGCTTGGACCGCCACCGGCTGGCCCGCGACCATGGAGGGTGCCGTCCGTAGTGGCTTCAGCGCCGCGGGCGCCGCGCTCTCCGCCCTCGGCCGCCGCCATGAACATCCGCTGCAGGAGGCGGCATGAGTGTGAGTACTGGAACAAGAGGAGAGACCGTGCCGACTGTGCCCCCGGTGAACCCGGCCGTCGACACCGCGGACGTCACCGCTCTGCTGGAGCGCGGGCGGACCCTGTCCACCCCCGTCCTGCGGGCGGCCGTCGACCGGCTCGCCCCGCCCATGGACACCGTGGCCGCCTACCACTTCGGCTGGATCGACGCCCACGGCAACCCCACCGAGGGGGACAGCGGCAAGGCCGTCCGGCCCGCTCTCGCGCTGCTCTCCGCCGAGGCCGCGGGCGTCGCCCCCGAGGTCGGGGTCCCCGGCGCCGTCGCCGTGGAGCTCGTCCACAACTTCTCGTTGCTGCACGACGACCTGATGGACGGCGACGAGCAGCGGCGCCACCGTGACACCGTCTGGAAGGTGCACGGCCCCGCGCAGGCGATCCTCGTCGGCGACGCGCTCTTCGCGCTCGCCAACGAGCTGTTGCTCGAACTCGGCACCGTCGAGGCCGGCCGCGCCACCCGCCGGCTGACCACCGCCACCCGCAAGCTCATCGACGGACAGGCCCAGGACATCTCCTACGAGCACCGCGAGCGGGTCACCGTCGAGGAGTGCCTGGAGATGGAGGGCAACAAGACCGGCGCCCTGCTGGCCTGCGCCGTCTCCATCGGCGCGGTCCTCGGCGGCGCCGACGACCGCACGGCCGACAAGCTGGAGGAGTACGGCTACCACCTCGGCCTCGCCTTCCAGGCCGTCGACGACCTCCTCGGCATCTGGGGCGACCCCGAGTCCACCGGCAAGCAGACCTGGAGCGACCTGCGCCAGCGCAAGAAGTCCCTGCCCGTCGTCGCCGCCCTCGCGGCCGGCGGCCCGGCCTCCGAGCGGCTCGGCGACCTGCTCGCCGCCGACGCCAAGAGCAGCGACTTCGACTCCTTCTCCGAGGAGGAGTTCGCCACCCGCGCGGCCCTCATCGAGGAGGCCGGCGGCCGGGAGTGGACCTCCGAGGAGGCCCGCCGCCAGCACACCATCGCCATCCGCGCCCTGCACGAGGTGGACATGCCCGAGCGCGTCCGGGCCCAGCTCACCGCGCTCGCCGACTTCGTCGTCGTACGGAAGAGATGATCACCATCACCCTGATATGAGTGCGCAGTCGCCGGCCGGTGCCACCGGGCATCGGCCGACGGCAGACCCGAAGAAGCAGAAGCATTCGACTGCACGAAGGGGAAGCCATGACAGCGACGACCGACGGAAGCGCCGGGGCCGTGGGCCCCCGGGCAGCCGCGGCCAGCGACACCACCGCCACCGCGCCGGCGACCGGCCTCGACGAGGCCGCGAAACGGGCCGCGGAACGCTCCATCGACCATCTGCTCGGCCTCCAGGACGCCGAAGGATGGTGGAAGGGCGACCTGGAGACCAACGTCACCATGGACGCCGAAGACCTCCTGCTGCGCCAGTTCCTCGGCATCCTGGACGCGGAGACCACCCGGGCCGCCGCACTGTTCATCCGCGGAGAGCAGCGCGAGGACGGCGCCTGGGCCACCTTCTACGGCGGACCCGGCGAGCTCTCCGCCACCATCGAGGCCTACGTGGCGCTGCGCCTCGCCGGCGACCTGCCCGAGGCCGCCCACATGGCCCGCGCCGCCGCCTGGATCCGCGAACGGGGCGGGATCGCCGCCGCCCGGGTCTTCACCCGGATCTGGCTCGCCCTCTTCGGCTGGTGGAAGTGGGACGACCTGCCCGAGCTGCCGCCCGAGCTGATCTTCCTGCCGAAGTGGTTCCCGCTCAACATCTACGACTTCGGCTGCTGGGCCCGCCAGACCATCGTGCCGCTCACCGTGGTCTCCGCCAAGCGGCCGGTGCGCCCCGCGCCCTTCCCGCTGGACGAACTGCACACCGATCCGGCCCGCCCGAACCCGGTGAAGCCCTCCGCGTCGATGGCGAGTTGGGACGGCGTCTTCCAGCGGCTCGACAAGGCGCTGCACCTCTACCACAAGGTCGCACCGCGCCGGCTGCGCAAGGCCGCCATGAACGTGGCCGCCCGCTGGATCGTCGAGCGCCAGGAGAACGACGGCTGCTGGGGCGGGATCCAGCCCCCCGCCGTCTACTCGGTCATCGCCCTGCACCTCCTCGGCTACGACCTGAACCACCCGGTCATGCGGGCCGGGCTGGAGTCCCTCGACCGCTTCGCCGTCTGGCGCGAGGACGGTTCGCGCATGATCGAGGCCTGTCAGTCGCCCGTCTGGGACACCTGTCTGGCCACCATCGCCCTCGCCGACGGGGGCGTCCCCGCCGACCATCCGGCCCTGGTCCGCGCGGCCGACTGGATGCTCGGCGAGGAGATCGTCCGGCCCGGTGACTGGACCGTCCGCAGGCCCGGACTGCCCCCGGGAGGCTGGGCGTTCGAGTTCCACAACGACAACTACCCGGACATCGACGACACCGCCGAGGTCATCCTCGCCCTGCGCCGCGTCCGCCACCCCGACCCCGGCCGGGTCGAGTCGGCCATCGCCCGCGGCACCCGCTGGACCCTCGGCATGCAGTCGAAGAACGGCGCCTGGGCCGCCTTCGACGCGGACAACACCAGCCCCTTCCCCAACCGGCTGCCGTTCTGCGACTTCGGCGAGGTCGTCGACCCGCCCTCGGTCGACGTCACCGCCCATGTCGTGGAGATGCTCGCCCACGAGGGCAAGGCCCACCACCCCCGTGCCCGCCGGGGGGTCGAGTGGCTCCTCGCCGAACAGGAGCCGAACGGAGCCTGGTTCGGACGGTGGGGCGTCAACTACGTGTACGGGACGGGCTCGGTGGTCCCCGCGCTGACCGCGGCCGGACTGCCTCACTCCCACCCCGCGATCCGCCGGGCCGTCACCTGGCTGGAGTCCGTACAGAACGAGGACGGCGGCTGGGGCGAGGACCTGCGCTCGTACTCGGACCGGGCCTGGATCGGGCACGGCGCCTCGACCGCCTCGCAGACCGCCTGGGCGCTGCTCGCCCTGCTCGCGGCCGGCCGGCGTGACTCCAAGGCCGTCGAGCGGGGCATCGCCTGGCTCACCGGGACGCAGCGTCCCGACGGCTCGTGGGACGAGCCGTACTTCACCGGGACCGGCTTCCCCTGGGACTTCTCCATCAACTACCACCTCTACCGGCAGGTGTTCCCCCTCACGGCGCTCGGCCGTTACGTGAACGGCGAACCGGCCGTTCCCAGGGAGGGATGATGGGCGAAGAGCCGGGGCGCCCGGCCGGTTCCTCGGCGCCGCTGCTGATCGCCTGCGCGCTCGGCATCGAGCAGCTCGCTCTGCGCAGCGGCGAGCGCGCCGGCGCTCCCGGGGCGTTCGCCGTCGTGCGTACGGGTATGGGTCCGGCTCACGCCCGCAGGAGCGTCGCCCACGTCCTTGGCCGGGAGCCCTGGCGGGACGCCGTCGTCGTCGCCGCGGGCTTCTGCGCCGGGCTCGCTCCCGGGATGCACCCCGGGGACCTGATCGTCGCCGACGAGACCCGCGGCGGACCGGACGGCGTGACGCCCTGTACCGGGACCGAGCTCCTGGTGAAGGCCCTGACCCGGGCGCTCCCCGGGCGGACCGTCCACACCGGCCCGCTGGCCGGCTCCGACCATGTCGTGCGCGGTCACGAGCGGGCCGAGCTGCGCGCCACCGGGGCGATCGCGGTGGACATGGAGTCCGCCGCCACGCTTCGTACGGCCCTGGCCGCCGGCCCCCGCCCGGTTGCGGCCGTACGGGTGGTCGTGGACGCTCCGGAACATGAACTGGTCCGGATCGGCACGGTGCGCGGTGGAATATCGGCTTTCCGTGTTCTTCGTGCCGTCCTTCCCGCATTCTTCGAATGGCACCGTTCTTTGCTGCTCCCCAGGAGGTGAGCGAGTTATGGCCATGCCGCTCCGTCAGTCCATCCGGGTCGGGACCTATCTCTTCGAACAGAAGCTCCGCAAGCGGGACAAGTTCCCGCTCATCGTCGAGCTGGAGCCGCTGTTCGCCTGCAACCTCAAGTGCGAGGGCTGCGGAAAGATCCAGCACCCGGCCGGTGTGCTCAAGCAGCGGATGCCGGTCGCCCAGGCCGTCGGCGCCGTCCTGGAGTCCGGGGCTCCGATGGTCTCCATCGCGGGTGGCGAGCCCCTGATGCATCCGCAGATCGACGAGATCGTGCGCCAGTTGGTGGCGAAGAAGAAGTACGTCTTCCTCTGCACCAACGCGATGCTTTTGCGCAAGAAGCTGGAGGACTTCACCCCCTCCCGTTACTTCGCCTTCGCCGTGCACATCGACGGGCTGCGCGAGCGGCACGACGAGTCCGTCGCCAAGGAGGGCGTGTTCGACGAGGCGGTGGCGGCGATCAAGGAGGCCAAGCGACGCGGCTTCCGTGTCACCACCAACTCGACCTTCTTCAACACCGACACCCCGCAGACCATCATCGAGGTCCTCAACTACCTCAACGACGACCTCCAGGTCGACGAGATGATGATCTCGCCCGCCTACGCCTACGAGAAAGCCCCGGACCAGGAGCACTTCCTCGGTGTCGAGCAGACCCGGGAGCTCTTCAGGAAGGCCTTCGCCGGCGGCAACCGGGGCCGGTGGCGGCTCAACCACTCCCCGCTCTTCCTGGACTTCCTCGAGGGCAAGGCCGACTTCCCTTGCACGGCGTGGGCGATCCCGAACTACTCGCTCTTCGGCTGGCAGCGCCCCTGCTACCTGATGAGCGACGGCTACGTCCCCACCTACCGGGAGCTGATCGAGGAGACGGACTGGGACAAGTACGGCCGGGGCAAGGACCCGCGCTGCGCCAACTGCATGGCCCACTGCGGCTACGAGCCGACCGCCGTCCTCGCCACCATGGGCTCGCTGAAGGAGTCCCTGAGGGCGGCCCGCGAGACCGTCTCCGGGAACCGCGGATGACGTGACGGGTACGGGAGGGCCCGCGACACCGCCGGGCGCGGCCCTCCCACACGGCCGAAAGACGAAAGGGGGCCGAGCATGACGATTCTGGAGAACATCCGGGGGCCGCGCGACCTCCGGCCGCTGAGCGGCACGGAGCTCGACGAACTGGCCGCGGAGATCAGGCAGTTCCTGATCCGCGCCGTCGCCAGGACGGGTGGCCATCTGGGGCCCAACCTCGGGGTGGTGGAGCTGACCGTCGCGCTGCACCGGGTCTTCGACTCGCCCGACGACCGCATCCTCTGGGACACCGGGCACCAGACCTACGTCCACAAACTGCTCACCGGCCGCCAGGACTTCTCCAAACTGCGCAGCAAGGGCGGGCTCTCCGGCTACCCCTCGCGCGAGGAGTCGGAGCACGACGTCATCGAGAACTCGCACGCCTCGACCGTCCTCGGCTGGGCCGACGGACTGGCCAAGGCCAACGAGGTGTCCGGCCGCCTCGACCACGTCGTCGCGGTCATCGGCGACGGCGCCCTGACCGGCGGCATGGCCTGGGAGGCGCTGAACAACATCGCCGCAGCCCGGGACCGGCCCCTGATCATCGTCGTCAACGACAACGAGCGCTCCTACGCCCCGACGATCGGCGGCCTCGCCCAGCACCTGGCCGCCCTGCGTACCACCGACGGTTACGAGCGCGTCCTCGCCTGGGGCAAGGACGTCCTCCAGCACACCCCCGTGATCGGGCAGCCGCTCTACGAGTCGCTGCACGGCGCCAAGAAGGGGTTCAAGGACACGTTCGCGCCCCAGGGGCTCTTCGAGGACCTGGGCCTCAAGTACGTCGGTCCCGTCGACGGCCACGACATCGCGGCGGTCGAGTCCGCGCTGCGACACGCCCAGCGTTTCAACGGGCCCGTCCTCGTGCACTGCCTCACCGAGAAGGGGCGTGGCTACCGGCCCGCCCTGGAGGACGAGGCGGACCGCTTCCATGCCGTCGGTGCCATGGACCCGCTGACCTGCGCACCGCTCGCCCCCTCCGCCGGGCCCTCCTGGACCTCCGTATTCGGCGAGGCCATCGCCGAGATCGGGGAAGAGCGCCCGGACGTCGTCGCGATCACCGCGGCCATGCTGTACCCCGTCGGCCTGACGAAGTTCGCCGAGCGGTTCCCCGACCGGGTCTGGGACGTCGGCATCGCCGAGCAGCACGCCGTCGTCTCGGCCGCGGGCCTGGCCGCCGGTGGACTCCACCCCGTCGTGGCGGTGTACGCGACCTTCCTCAACCGCGCCTTGGACCAGCTGCTCATGGACGTCGCACTGCACCGGTGCGGGGTCACCTTCGTCCTGGACCGGGCCGGCGTCACCGGAACCGACGGCGCCTCGCACAACGGCATGTGGGACCTCTCCGTCCTCCAGGTCGTGCCGGGCCTCCGGATCGCCGCCCCGCGCGACGCCGAGGAACTGCGCGCCCAGCTGCGCGAGGCCGTCGACGTCGACGACGCCCCGACCGTGCTGCGCTTCCCCAAGGAGACGGTGGGGGAGCCGGTCCCGGCCGTGCGGCGGATCGGCGGGACGGACGTCCTCCTGGAGCCGGCGCGGCCGGACGCGGACGTGCTCCTCGTCTCCGTCGGCGTCATGGCCGACGCCTGCCTCCAGGCCGCCGATCTGCTCGCCGGACGCGGCATCCGATGCACCGTCGTCGACCCGCGCTGGGTCAAACCGGTCGACGAGGCGCTCGCCCCGCTCGCCGAGCGGCACCGGCTGGTCGCCGTCGTGGAGGACGGCATCCGCACCGGCGGCGTCGGGGCCGCCGTCGGCCAGGCCCTGCGTGACGCCGGCGTCGACGTCCCGCTGCGGACCTTCGGGATCCCCGAGCAGTTCCTCGGACACGCCAAGCGCGGCGAGGTGCTCGCCGACCTCGGCCTGACCCCGGTGGAGATCGCCGGACGGATCAGCGCCGCACTGACCCGGAAGAAGGGGCGATGAGCAAGGAGTTCGACCTCTCGGCACTGCTCGCCGAACGCGGGGCGGAGCGCTACGAGCTGCACACCCGGTACCTCAACCACCAGCTCCCGCGCATGCTGCACACCATCGGCTTCGACAAGGTCTACGTCCGGGCCGAGGGCGCCCACTTCTGGGACGCCGAGGGCGGCGACCACCTCGACATGCTGGCGGGCTTCGGCGTCATGGGCCTGGGCCGGCACCATCCCGTCGTCCGCAAGGCACTCCACGACGTCCTGGACGCCTCGCTCGCCGACCTCACCCGCTTCGACTGCCAGCCGCTGCCCGGGCTGCTCGCCGAGAAGCTGCTCGCCCACAGCCCGCACCTCGACCGGGTCTTCTTCGGCAACAGCGGTACGGAGGCCGTGGAGACCGCGCTGAAGTTCGCCCGGTACGCCACCGGGAAGCCCAGGATCGTCTACTGCTCCCACGCCTTCCACGGCCTGACCACCGGGTCCCTCTCGGTCAACGGCGAGAGCGGCTTCCGGGACGGGTTCGCCCCGCTGCTGCCCGACACCGCGATCGGGCTGGGCGACCTGGACGCCCTGGAGCGCGAGCTGCGCAAGGGCGACGTCGCCGGGTTCGTCGTCGAGCCCATCCAGGGCAAGGGGGTGCACGAGGCCCCGCCCGGCTTCCTGCGCGCCGCGCAGGAGCTGCTGCACCGGCACGGGGCCGTGCTGATCGCCGACGAGGTGCAGACCGGACTCGGCAGGACCGGGGACTTCTACGCGTACCAGCACGAGGACGGGGTCGAACCGGATCTGCTCTGCGTCGCCAAGGCGCTCTCCGGCGGGTACGTGCCGGTCGGCGCGACGCTCGGCAGGGACTGGATCTTCAAGAAGGTCTACTCGTCCATGGACCGCGTCCTCGTCCACTCCGCCAGCTTCGGGTCGAACGCGCAGGCCATGGCCGCCGGGCTCGCCGTGCTCTCGGTCATGGAGAACGAGGGGACGGTGGCGCACGCGCGCCGGATCGGCGAGCTGCTCTCCGGACGCCTGAAGGAGCTCGTGCCCCGCTACGAGCTGCTGCACGAGATCCGCGGGCGGGGCCTGATGATCGGGATCGAGTTCGGGCGGCCCTCCTCGCTGGGCCTGCGCAGCCGGTGGACGATGCTGCAGGCCGCTCGGAAGGGTCTCTTCGCCCAGATGGTCGTCGTGCCGCTGCTCCAGCGCCACCGGATCCTCACCCAGGTGTCGGGGGACCGTCTGGAGGTGATCAAGCTCATTCCGCCGCTGATCATCGACGAGGCGGACGTGGACCGCTTCGTGACCGCGTTCACGGCCGTGATGGACGACGCGCACGGAAGCGGCGGGCTGATGTGGGACTTCGGAAAGACGCTGGTCAAGCAGGCGGTCGCGCAACGCTGACGCCGGGTGGCACAGGCTTTTGCCTCTGAGGCAAGAAACTTGCCTCAGAGGAAAGTTCCTGGCGGAATGGAGGCATGGCACACCTCCACGCGGAGCAGTCCGCGGACCCCGCCGCACCGGACGCGCCCGACGCCCTGCCGGACGCACCGCACGTCGCGCCACAGCTCCGAGCCCTGCGCAGACGCCGCGGTCTGACCCTGGAGGTCGCCGCCCAGAGGGCCGGGCTCTCCCCGGCCCATCTCTCCCGGCTCGAAACGGGCCATCGGCAGCCCTCGCTCCCGATGCTGCTGGCACTCGCCCGCATCTACGGTACGACGATCTCCGAGCTCCTGGGCGAGGTTCCGGCCGAGCGTGATCCGATCGTCCGGGCGGGGCGGTCCGAGCCCGTCGAGGCCGACGGGTGGACCTACCGCCAGGCCGGCGGGCCGGGTCGCGCCCTGCAGGCGCTCCGCGTCCACGTCCCGTACGCCACCAAGGCCGACATCGTGCGCGTCCACCCCGGCGAGGAGTGGCTCCACGTCCTCGACGGGCAGGTGCGTCTCGCGCTCGGCGACGCCGTGCACGTCCTGGATCCCGGGGACAGCGCCCACTTCGGCTCGCTCACCCCGCACCGCATCGGCGCCGTCGGCCGCGGCGGGGCCGAGCTGCTCTTCGTCCACACGCTCATGCAGAGCCCCGCCGCCGAGCTGTGCCTCGGCGACGGAGCCCCGCATCTGCGCTGAGCCCTTCGAAAGGGGCCGATATGTCCGAGAAGTCCGCGCCGGTCACCGGCGAGGAGCGCGAGGCCGGCAAGTTCCCCAAGGGGCTGGCGCTCCGGCTCTTCGCCTATCTGGTGGCCGGACACCTCTTCGCCGGCTTCCTCTATCTGCTCTTCATGCTGGGAGGGCAGAACCAGTAGCGGCCGGGGGGCGGGTCACACCTCGACGACGAGCCGCTCACGCAGCCGCGCCCGCGTCTCCGGGGCGAGCTTCAGACCGTGCGTGAGGTAGCCCTCGACCGTCCCCCAGGTCTGCGTCATCGTCTCGAACGCGGCCCGCAGATACTCGACCCGCGCGTCGAAGAGCGGGCTGAGCAGCTCCATCACCTCGGGCGACATGGCGTCCGCGGAGGTGGAGCTGCGCTGCACCTTGTAGCGGCGGTGCGGGTCGTTCGACTTCACGTAGTCGACCTCGATCGCCTCGTGCTCCACGCCCACGGCGAGCAGGGAGATGGCGATGGACAGGCCGGCGCGGTCCTTGCCGGCCGCGCAGTGCATCAGCGCCGGGACGCTGTCCTCGGCCAGCGCGTGCAGGATGCCGCTGTGCTCCGCCGTCCGCTCGACGATCATCTTCCGGTACGAATCGGACATTCGTGCTGCCGCCTTGCCGTCGCCGAGGATGCCGCGGAGCTGCTCCAGCTCGCCGGTCCTGACCAGCTTCCAGAACTCCTTGCCGTCGGCCGGGTCGTTGAGCGGTATGTTCACGTTCCGCACGCCGGGCAGTTCGACGTCCGGGCCCTCGATCCTGCGGTCGGCCGCATTGCGGAAGTCGAAGATCGTGTGCAGCCCGAGGGTGGAGAGGAACGCCGCGTCCTCCTCGGTGGCGTGCGCAAGGTGGCCACTGCGGAAAAGGCGGCCGAATCGCACCGAGCCGCCGTCCACGGTCGGCAGTCCGCCCACGTCCCTGAAGTTGCGCACCCCGGTGAGCTCGGGTTCGGTCGACGGGACCTGCGGCAGCTGCTGCGTCACGAGTGCTCCTGAAGGTTGGCGGATCGGGATCGACTGCTGATCGATCCCTGTGCCAATCATCCCGGGTGGTCGAGCCTCCGCCTAGCCCCGGGGTATGGGAATGGGTGTTCTGTCCGAATTGGGCCCTTAGGTATAACGCGCCCTGGTTGCAGGGGAGATGGGATTCGCTGCGTGAGCAGCGTCATAGAAGTGACGGACCGTGCCTGATCGTCTTACGCAATCCCCGTACCGGAAAAGGAAATCGAGGTTCCGCCCTCCACGGAGGGTGACCGGAATTCGGCGCGAATATCCCGCCCGTGATTGCGAACGAAAAGAGGCGGCTTGTTCGCCTCGACCCGCTCGTCTAGCGTCACGCTCAATCCGGTCGGACCCGCCGAATCCTGCCACCGCCCGGAATCCGCACCCACCCACGTACGGCAGGAGCGGGGGACCCAGGTAGTACGCCGTTCCGGTCGTTCCGGACGGCTCGGGGTGAAGCCGCGTGAAACGCGGCCGGACATCTCCAGTTCGAACCCGACAGCTCACCTCGCAGGCGACGGAGAGGAATTCGCCATGCCCGCAAAGGGTAAGCACCGCCGTCCCAAGGCCAGCCCGCTCACGCGTGGACTCGTCGCCGCCGGTACGGGTGGCGCCGTCGTCGCCCTGCCCCTGCTAGGTGCGACCGGAGCCCACGCCGCCGACAAGGCCGCCCCGTCCGTGACGTCCCACCAGGCCGTCGCCTCCGTCGCCGCGACCCCCGCCAAGGCTCCGGCCGCCGAGAAGACCGCCAAGCCGAAGACGTACTCCGTCGTCCCTGGCGACTACCTGTCGAAGATCGCCGCCGAGCACCACCTCGCGGGTGGCTGGAAGAAGCTCTACGCGGACAACCGCCAGGTCGTCGGCGAGAACCCGTCGCTGATCCTTCCCGGCATGAAGCTCACCCTCGGCGCCAAGTCGACCGGCAAGGCGGCCCCCAAGGCCGCTCCGAAGGCAGCCCCCAAGGCAGCTCCCAAGGCCGCTCCCAAGGCAGCTCCCAAGGTGGAGAAGTCCGCCTCCGACACGCGCGCCTCCCGCTCCGCCGAGCGTGACACGGCCGGCACCGCCGCCGCGGCGTCCGCCCCCGCGCAGGCCCCCTCCTCCGGCTGGGTCGCCCCCGTCGGCGGCGGCGTCTCCACCCCGTACCGCGCCTCCGGCGCCATGTGGTCCTCCGGCTACCACACCGGTGTCGACTTCATCGCCGCCTCCGGCACCTCGGTCAAGGCCGTCGGCGCGGGCACCGTCCACTCCGCGGGCTACAGCGGCTCGTACGGCAACGAGGTCGTCATCCAGCACGCCGACGGCACGTTCTCGCAGTACGCCCACCTCTCCTCGCTGGGTGTCTCCGCCGGCCAGACCGTCGCCGGCGGCCAGGAGATCGGTCTCTCCGGCTCGACCGGCAACTCCACCGGTCCGCACCTGCACTTCGAGATCCGCACCGCCCCGAGCTACGGCTCGGACATCGACCCCCTGGCTTACCTGCGCTCGCACGGCGTCAGCATCTGACGTATCGTCAGTATCCGTGGGGGCCCGGAACTTCCCAGTGCCGGGCCCCCACGTGTATTCCGGCTTGGTGGAATCTTGACCGGTGGCGTATCTCACCCGGCGTCAACCCCTCCTTACGGTCGCGTAGGTCACACCCATAAGGGAAAGATGTGGTCCCGTGGCAGACGATTCGAGAGCAAGAGACACGCACGTATTCGGGTCGTACGCGGCGATCGGTGACAGCTTCACCGAGGGCGTGGGAGACCCCGGGCCCGACGGGAAGTACGTCGGCTGGGCGGACCGCTTCGCGGTGCTCCTCGCCGACCGACTGCCGGAGCACGACGCATTCCGTTACGCCAACCTGGCCGTACGCGGCCGACTCCTGGACCAGATCGTGGAGGAGCAGGTCCCCAGGGCGAGGGAACTCGCCCCCGACCTGGTGACCTTCTGCGCGGGCGGAAACGACATCATCCGCCCCGGTACCGACCCCGACGACGTCGCCGAGCGCTTCGAGCGCGCCGTCGCCGACCTGACGTCCGCCGTCGGCACCGTGATGGTGACGACCGGCTTCGACACCCGCGACGTCCCCGTCCTGAAGCATCTGCGGGGCAAGATCGCCACGTACACGGCCCACGTCCGGTCCATCGCCGACCGCTACGACTGCCCGGTCCTCGACCTCTGGTCGCTCAGGTCGGTGCAGGACAGGCGGGCCTGGGACGAAGACCGGCTGCACCTGTCGCCGGAGGGCCACACCCGCGTCGCACTGCGCGCCGCCCAGGTCCTCGGCATGGACGTACCGGCCGACCCGGACCAGTCCTGGCCGCCGCTCCCGCCGCGCGGCACGCTCGAGGTGCGCCGCGACGACATCAACTGGGCCAGGGAGTACCTCGTGCCGTGGATCGGCCGGCGGCTGCGGGGCGAGAGCTCGGGCGACCACGTGGCGGCCAAGCGCCCGGACCTCATGCCGCTCGGAGACCTCATGCCCCTCTGAGTACGGCGGGGGCCGGTATCCGCTCCAGGACACCGCCGGCGAACACGTCGTACAACGGCAGCGTCTCCAGATGGACGTAGCCGATGTGGCAGTCGCAGACGGAGAGCGGGCAGGCGCGCGGGCGCAGGGCGGCGCGGTACGAGCCGTCGTACAGATTGCCCAGCTCGGCCTTGACGAAGTGGCAGCGGCGTACCGTCCCGTCACCGTCCACCGAGATCACCGACTCACCGGTCCGGCAGGGGAGACCGGCTGAGGGGTGCGGCCGGCGGCTGTACGGGAAGAGGGGGTCGAGGGCCGTCCAGGCCCCGGCCTCCTCGTCGGTGTAGGCGTGCCCCTCGGCCGCGTTCACCCAGAGATAGACCTCGGGCGGGAGATCGTCCCGCAGCCGCCGGGCGTGCTCCCGGTGCTCGGGCAGACCGACGATCCCGACGCTGAAACGCGTACCCCGGGCGGTCAGCTCGCGGCACTTGGCGAGGAAGCGGTCGTACGGTGTCTGACCGGGGTGGTACGTGCACCAGAGAGCGAGCGTGCCGGGGTCGGCCTCCGCCAGCCATTCGGTACGGCAGCTCAGATTGGTCTGGATCGCCACCCGCTCGATGTGCGGGAGGTGCGACAGCTCGACGAGCGTCCGCCGGTACCAGGACCGGACCAGCCCCTCGCCCCACGGGGTGAAGAGGATCCTCAGCCGGTCGCCGGTCTGCGCGGCGGCCCAGGCCGAGAACCGCTCCAGGGCCACCCGGTCGGCGCGGAGCTGCTCGCGGCTGTCGCGCCGTTTGGCGAAGGGGCAGTAGGGACAGTCGTAGTCGCAGGAGGAGAGCGGCCCCCGGTAGAGGATTGTCAGGTCCATGGCGATAGCCTCCTACCTCGGCTCGTAGGCGGCCATCGCCGCCCGCACGGCAGGGGAGAACAGCGCCGGTCCGAGCGCGTCCGAGTGGGCGAGCCCCTCGGGAGAGAGCCGCAGCAGACCGGCGGGGGCCGCCGCGTCCAGCCAGCCGAGCGCCCCGAACCGGCGCAGCTCGGCGGGGAAGTCGGCGAACGGCGAGGTGCCGAACCGCTCCTCGTAGCCGGCCGTGGCCATGCCCCGGGCCTGGAGGAGCGACTGGAGCAGATGGCGGCGGCGCGCCTCGTCCGCGTCGACCCACCGGCCCACCCGCGCCCGTGTGAAGTCCTCCGTCCCGGTGTAGGCGTCCACGATCGAGCGGATCTCCCTCATGTCGACCGCGTAGTCGAAGGAGTGGTGCAACGAGGAGGTGTACGAACGGGCCCCGCAGCCCAGACCGATCATCCCGTCCGTCTGGCAGGCGTAGTCGTCGGCACCCTGCGGCGGGGCGTCGGTGCGCCGGAACATCCGCATCGACACCTGTGCGTAGCCCCGGGCGAGCAGATGGTCCCGGCCGTGGCGGTAGAGCCGCAGCCGCTGCTCGTCCCACTCCTGGTCGGCGTTCGGCGAGAGCCGGCCGAGGCCGGTGAGGGGACGCACATAGAGGGGATAGAGGTAGAGCTCCTCGGGCGCCCAGGCCAGCGCCGCGTCGAGGGAGCGGGTCCAGGACGCCACGGTCTGGCCGTCGATGCCATAGATCAGATCGATGTTGAGGACGGGGACGGCGGTGTCCCGGATGCGGGCGAGCGAGGCCTCGACATCGGCGCGGCGCTGGGGCCGCACGGCGGCGCGCGCCTCGGCCTCCACGAAGCTCTGTACACCGATGCTGATCCGGGTGGCTCCCCTCTCGGCCAGGACGGCGAGCCGGTCGGAGGTCGCCGTCGACGGGGAGGTCTCGACGGAGAGGGGGACGGCGCGCAGGTCGGCCCCCATCCGCTTCTCGGCGATGTCGCAGAGCCGCTCCAGCTCGTCGGCGGTGAGGAACGTCGGTGTGCCGCCGCCGAAGGCGGCCGTGGCGAACCGGACCGGCTCGCTGTCGCCGAGCGCCTCGCGGACGGCGGTCGCCTGGCGGTCGAGAGCGTCGAGATAGCGGGTCGTCAGCTCGTCCGGGGCGCCGATCCGGGTGAAGAGGTTGCAGAAGCCGCAGCGGACCTCGCAGAAGGGGATGTGGGCGTAGAGGGAGAGCGCGTCCTTGGGCTCGTCCCGCCAGAGCGCGGCGAGCGAGGGCGCGGGGTCGGGGAGTGGCCGGTACGCCGTCTTGTGCGGGTAGGCGTAGACGTAACTCTCGTACGGGCGCGGGGCTTCGAATGCCCCGGAGGTCTCGGTCGCCGCGGTCATGCCACCTCCTCCGGCTCCGGGCCGTCCACGACGAAGTGGGCGTACGGCACGGTCCAGACGACCTCGTGGCCGAGCCGGTGGCCGGAGAAGCCGTCCTCCCCGTACGCGGTGCCGTGGTCCGAGCAGACGATCGCGAAGCAGGGGCGGCGGCTGCTCATGGCCGTGAGGAGCCGGCCGATGTGCCGGTCGACGTACTCCAGCGCAGCCGCGTGCGAGGCGCGGGTGTCCCCGGACTCCCGTGTCGCGCCGGGGAGATGGAACCAGTTGGGCTGGTGCAGCGCGGAGACGTTGACGAAGAGGAAGAGGCGCTGCTCGGGCAGGAGCCCGGCGACGACCTCCTCGGCTCTGGTCACCTGGGACGCGAAGGAGGTCGGGGAGGTGACCCCGAAGCCGGGCTCCCAGTGGCTCTCCTGGAAGAGGCCGGGCAGCACGGAGCCGAGCGGGCCCCGCCCGTTGAAGAAGCCGACGCCGCCGACGCACACCGTGCGGTAGCCCTCCTCGGCCAGGCCGGTGACCAGGTCCGGAGTGTCGTGGACGAACGTGCCCTCGGCGGTGCTCTCACTGCCCGCGAACCGCGCCGCGAAGAGGCGGGGGTGCGGGCCCTGGGAGGCCGGGGTCGGCAGGAAGCCCGCGAAGATCGCCTGGTGGGAGGCGTACGTGAAGCTGCCGGGGGCATGCCGTCGCTCCCAGCGTCCGCCGGGGAGGTGCCGGGCCAGGTTGGGGATGCGGCCGGCGGCCGCCAGCTCGGCGGCCACGTCGTACCGGAGGGTGTCGAGCGTGACCAGGAGGAGATCGTGGCTGCCCACGATCTCGTTCATGTCGGGTGCGTGCTGCTGGTTCACGTGGCGCTCGATCCTGTGGTGCCTGTGGTGCGGGTGATGCTTGTCGGGCGTGTGGTGCGGGTGGTGTCGTCTGTGCCGGGGGGCGTTCGGGACGACGTTCGGGCGGGCCTTCCGCGGAGGAGCGCGGCGACCTGGGCGGCGTAGGTGTCCAGGCCCTCCGCGCCGCTGCCCGGCAGGCCGGCGAGTCCGGGGAGGAGATCGCCGAAGGCGTTGACCTCGCCGACGGCGAAGCGCCGCCAGCCGACGGCCGGCAGCAGATCGACGCCGACACACCGCATACCGGGGAACGCGTCGGCGGCGGCCTCGCACACCCCGAGCGCGTCCGGCCACCGGCCGCCCGCGGCCGAGACCGCCGCGCGCACGGCGCCCAGATCGCCCCGGGTGCCGCCGAGATGAAGGTTGGTCATCGGGGAGCGGCTGGTCCGAACGACCGCGTGCGTGGCGCGCCCGTCGATCACCACCACCCGAAGATCGGCCACCCGGCCTCCCTGCGCCGCCTTCGG
This sequence comes from Streptomyces sp. NPDC057271, assembly GCF_042668715.1. Taxonomy (NCBI): domain Bacteria; kingdom Bacillati; phylum Actinomycetota; class Actinomycetes; order Kitasatosporales; family Streptomycetaceae; genus Streptomyces; species Streptomyces sp. NPDC057271. Next base: position 309 of record NZ_JBHUYJ010000099.1, on the reverse strand, counting down.
CAGCCAGCGCTCGATGTGCAGCCCGTCGGGTGCGAGCGCGTCGACGATCGCGGCCACCTCGCGCTCCGTCGTGTAGCGGCGCACCCGGAGGGAGTTGAAGAGGTGGCCCTCGGGGCCGCGTTCCACGGAGGTGGTGGCCTGGACCCGGCCGGCGCCGTTGGTCTCAACGGCCAGGACCCCGGAGGCGGACGAGCCGTGGGCGAGCTTCACGAACGCCCGGCGCAGCCCGGCCGCCGCCATCAGGGAGCGGACGTCCGCCCAGCCCCGCACGGGAGGGGCGGCCGTCCCGGACGTCGGTGAGTCCGGCAC
>NZ_JBHUYJ010000098.1:29825-30424 GCF_042668715.1 Streptomyces sp. NPDC057271 | reverse complement strand
ATCTACGCCAACGTCATCCGGCGCGGAAAGGCCACCGAGAAGGAGGAGGTCCGCGCGGCGCGCTGGGCCACCGTCCTCATCGGCGTCGTCTCGATCGCGCTCGGCGCGCTCGCCCGCGACCTCAACGTCGCCGGCCTGGTCGCCCTCGCCTTCGCCGTCGCCGCCTCCGCCAACCTTCCGACGATCCTCTACAGCCTGTTCTGGAAGAGGTTCACCACCCAGGGCGCGCTCTGGTCGATCTACGGCGGCCTGATCTCCTCGGTCGTCCTGGTGCTCTTCTCGCCGGTCGTCTCCGGCAAGCCCACCTCGATGTTCAAGACCGTGGACTTCTACTGGTTCCCGCTGGAGAACCCGGGCCTCGTCTCGATCCCGCTGGGCTTCCTGCTCGGCTGGCTCGGCTCGCTCCTCTCCAAGGAGGAGCCGGACAAGGGCAAGTACGCGGAGCTGGAGGTCAAGTCGCTCACCGGTGTCGGAGCGCACTGACCCGCGCACGGTACGCGACCGCGGGGGGGGAAGGGGGGGAGAGGTAGGCAAAGGAGGCCCGATCGCCCCCATCTGCCAGTGCGGACCTATGCTTCTCGTGGGCTTGGCAGGCGCCA
>NZ_JBHUYJ010000098.1:0-29815 GCF_042668715.1 Streptomyces sp. NPDC057271 | reverse complement strand
AGCGGAGGGGGGGGGGAAGAAGGGAAAGGGAAAAGGGGAAGAGGGGGGGGGGGGGGGGGGGAGGGGCCTCCCCCGCCCTCCCCCCCCCGGTCCTCGTTCCAATCGGCCCCTGCTGGTTGTCGGTGGTCTCGCGTAGGCTCGCTGTAGCAATCACCGAACGACGGGAAGGGGGCCCTCAGTGCTCATCGACACCTACGGCCGGGTGGCCACCGACCTGCGCGTTTCGCTCACCGACCGGTGCAATCTGCGGTGTACGTACTGTATGCCGGAAGAGGGCCTGCAGTGGCTGGCCAAGCCCGACCTGCTGACCGACGACGAGATCGTCCGGCTGGTACGGATCGCGGTCACCGACCTCGGTGTCACGGAGGTCCGCTTCACCGGCGGCGAGCCGCTGCTCCGCCCCGGCCTCGTCGGCATCGTCGAGCGCTGCGCCGCCCTGGAGCCCCGCCCCAGGATGTCCCTGACCACGAACGGCATCGGGCTCAAGCGCACGGCCGCCGCGTTGAAGGCCGCCGGTCTCGACCGGGTCAACGTCTCCCTCGACACCCTGCGGCCCGACGTCTTCAAGACCCTGACCCGCCGCGACCGCCACCAGGACGTGCTCGACGGCATGGCCGCCGCGCGCGACGCCGGGCTCACGCCGGTCAAGGTCAACGCCGTCCTGATGCCCGGGCTCAACGACGACGAGGCCCCGGACCTGCTCGCCTGGGCGGTGGAGAACGGATACGAACTCCGCTTCATCGAGCAGATGCCACTCGACGCCCAGCACGGCTGGAAGCGCGACGGCATGATCACCGCCGGGGACATCCTGGAGTCCCTGCGGACGCGCTTCACCCTGACCGCCGAGGGTGCGGACGAGCGGGGCTCGGCCCCCGCCGAGCGCTGGGTCGTGGACGGCGGACCGCACACGGTCGGGGTCATCGCCTCCGTCACCCGCCCGTTCTGCCGGGCCTGCGACCGGACCCGGCTCACGGCCGACGGCCAGGTGCGCACCTGTCTCTTCGCCACCGAGGAGACCGACCTGCGGGCGACGCTGCGCTCGGACGCGCCGGACGCCGAGGTCGCCCGCATCTGGAAGCTGGCGATGTGGGGCAAGAAGGCCGGATCGGGCCTGGACGACCCGAGCTTCCTTCAGCCGGAGCGGCCGATGTCAGCGATCGGCGGCTGACTCCCACTCCGCGAGCGGGACGACGTCCTTCAGGAACCCCCGTACGCCCAGGAACTGGGAGAGATGCTCACGGTGCTCCTCGCAGGCGAGCCAGGTCTTGCGGCGCTCCGGCGTGTGCAGCTTCGGGTTGTTCCAGGCCAGTACCCACACGGCGTCGGCGCGGCAGCCCTTTGCGGAACAGGGCGGCGTCTCGATCGGGGTCTCGTCACTCACCGGATTGATCACACGATCATTGTCCAACAATGGCGATGCCGAGCAGCCACGGGGGGAGCTGCCCGGCATCGGTCCGTCGCTCCGACGGGGGATGCGGAGCGCGTAGGCAGTATGTCACGGGGGATGGGGTGCGGTGCACCGGAACTTCATCATTGATCTGAGCTTTTCTTGAGCTTTGACTCGCGATGGTGATCAACTCTGTTCGGGCGGATGCTCCGCCTGCGGTTCCGCGGTGGCGGCCCCGGTGGAGAGCTCAGGACGCGTCGGTCCCGGTACGAACGTGGAGGGGAGAGTCGGCGGCTTCTCCCGCCCGGCGTTCGCGATGACCACCGCGACATAGGGGAGCACCGCACCCAGCACCAGAGCCACGACGGCCACATGGCGCTCGACGTTCCAGAGGAGGACCGCGGCGATGACGGACAGCGTCCGCACCGACATCGAGATCACGTACCGCCGCTCCCGGCCGCGGACGTCGTCGGCCAGGCCCTGACGGGCCCCGGTGATTCGGAAGACCTGTGTCCCGCCGTGCTTCCGCATCGCATTCCACCACCAGCGTCCGCGCCGGACCCTCCCCGGTCCGGACCTCTCTCCACGGTACGCCCGCCGCCCGAGACGGTGGAGACCGGGGCACGTATGGCGCTCTCCGACATGCGCCGTATGACGGATGAGCCGAGACTGGGCCCACATGCGCAGATCGCGCCGCCTGAGGAGGCGACCATGAGTTGGTTGTGGGCAATCATCGTGGGCCTCGTGCTCGGTCTGATCGCCAAGGCGATCATCCCGGGGAAGCAGCAGATCCCACTCTGGCTGACGACCGTGTTCGGCATCATCGGCAGTGTTCTCGGCAACTCCGTCGCGACCTGGATCGGTGTCGAGGACACGAAGGGTATCGACTGGACGCGGCACCTGCTCCAACTCGCCGGCGCGGTGCTCGTGGTCTTCCTCGGCGACATGGTGTGGAACGCGATCAGGGGCAACAAGCAACGAGCGTGAGGGGGGCCGCCCGAAGGGGCAGGTCCGGCACTCTCGTCCCCGCGCCCCTTCGGGCGACGGCAGTGCGGGACGGGACCCCGCCCCGGAGCCCGGGCGCGGAACGGGAGCGGAACGGGAGCGGACCGTGTCCGCCGCGCCGTCCGGTCCTCCCGGCGGGCGCGGGCGGCGCGCCGTCGGCACCGTGGCCGTCCGCGGACCCCCGCCATGCCGGAGGCCGGTACGCGCGTCGTGCGCGTACCGGCCTCCGGCGTGCCATGGCCGGATGCCGGCCCTGGCCCCTGGGTGTCAGCCCTGTGTGTCGACCTCGATCGCCGCCAGGTTCTTCTTGCCCCGGCGCAGCACCAGCCAGCGGCCGTGCAGCAGCTCGTCCGCGGACACCTCGGCGTCCTCGGCGGTGACCTTCACGTTGTTCACGTACGCCCCGCCCTCCTTCACGGTCCGGCGCGCACCCGACTTGCTCGGCGCCAGGCCGACCTCGACGAACAGGTCCACGACCTGTCCGAGCTCGGCCACCCGCGCGTGCGGCAGCTCGGAGAGCGCCGCGGCCAGCGTCGCCTCGTCCAGTTCGGCCAGGTCGCCCTGACCGAAGAGCGCCTTCGACGCGTTGATGACCGCCGCGCACTGCTCGGCGCCGTGCACCAGCGTCGTCAGCTCCTCGGCGAGCGCCCGCTGCGCGGTCCTCGCCTGCGGCCGCTCGGCGGTGAGCCGCTCCAGCTCCTCCAGCTCCTCGCGGGACTTGAAGGACAGGATCCGCATGTACGTCGAGATGTCCCGGTCGTCCACGTTCAGCCAGAACTGGTAGAACGCGTACGGCGTCGTCATCTCGGGGTCCAGCCAGACGGCCCCGCTCTCGGTCTTGCCGAACTTCGTGCCGTCCGCCTTGACCATCAGCGGCGTCGCCAGCGCGTGCACCTCGGCACCCGGCTCAAGCCGGTGGATCAGGTCGAGCCCGGCCACCAGGTTGCCCCACTGGTCGGACCCGCCCTGCTGCAGCGTGCAGCCGTGACGCCGGTACAGCTCCAGGAAGTCCATGCCCTGCAGCAGCTGGTAGCTGAACTCGGTGTAGCTGATGCCCTGCTCGGACTCCAGGCGCCGTGCGACGGAGTCCTTGGTCAGCATCTTGTTGACCCGGAAGTGCTTGCCGATGTCCCGCAGGAACTCGATCGCGGACAGGCCCGCGGTCCAGTCCAGGTTGTTCACCATGACTGCCGCGTTCTCCCCCTCGAAGGAGAGGAACGGCTCGATCTGGCTCCGCAGCCGGTTCACCCAGTTCGCCACCGTCTCGGGGTCGTTCAGGGTGCGCTCGGCCGTCGGCCGCGGGTCGCCGATCTGGCCCGTGGCCCCGCCGACCAGCGCCAGCGGCCGGTGACCGGCCTGCTGGAGCCGGCGGACGGTGAGCACCTGGACCAGGTGGCCGACGTGGAGGCTGGCCGCGGTCGGGTCGAAACCGCAATAGAACGTGACAGGACCGTCCGCGAGAGCCTTGCGCAGTGCGTCCTCGTCGGTGGACTGGGCGAACAGCCCGCGCCACTTGAGCTCGTCGACGATGTCCGTCACGATTCCCGGTCTCCTTGCTCGATGGTTGTCACGCCGTGACTCAGTCTATGGGGGTCAGACACCCTTGCTGACCGAGCTCATGTTGAAGTCCGGCACCCGCAGCGCCGGCATCGCCGCCCTGGTGAACCAGTCGCTCCACTCGCGCGGCAGCGTCTTCTCGGTCCGGCCCGCCTCCGAGGCCCGCGACAGCAGGTCCACCGGCGACTCGTTGAACCGGAAGTTGTTCACCTCGCCGACCACCTCGCCGTTCTCGACGAGGTAGACGCCGTCCCGGGTCAGACCCGTGAGCAGCAGCGTCGCCGGGTCGACCTCACGGATGTACCAGAGGCAGGTCAGCAGCAGACCCCGCTCGGTGGAGGCCACCATCTCCTCCAGCGAACGCTCGCCGCCGCCGTCCAGGATCAGGTTCCCCGCCCCCGGCGCCACGGGCAGCCGAGTGAGCGCCGCGGTGTGCCGGGTGGTGATCAGATGCTCCAGCCTGCCCTCACGCACCCAGTCGATCGGCATCAGCGGCAGACCGTTGTCGAAGACGGAGGAGTCGTCGCCCGAGGAGTGCGCGATCACGAAGGGCGCGGACTCCAGACCCGGCTCGTTCGGATCGCTGCGCAGGGTCAGCGGCAACGGGGAGAGCGTCTCGCCGAGCCGCGTACCACCGCCGGGCTTCGAGAAGACCGTACGGCCCTCCACCGCGTCGCGGGCCGCCGAGGACCACAGCTGGTAGATCAGCAGGTCGGCCACGGCGGTCGGCGGCAGCAGCGTCTCGTACCGGCCGGCGGGCAGTTCGATCCTGCGCTCCGCCCAGCCGAGCCGCTTCGCCAGGTCGGCGTCGAGCGCCCCCGGGTCGACGTCCTTGAAGTCCCGCGTGGAGCGCCCGGCCCACGCGGACCGCGAGCGGTCGGGCGACTTGGCGTTGAGCTCCAGGGTGCCGTTGGGCTGGTCGTGCCGCAGCCGCAGCCCCTTCGACGTACCGAGGTAGGTCGAGGTCAGCTCGTGGTTGGCGAAGCCGTACAGCTCGCGGCCGCCCGCCCGGGCGCGGGCGAAGGCCTCGCCGAGCGCGGGCGCGAAGTCCGTGAAGACGGCGGAGGTGGTCTCGGCCGGCGCGTCGGTGAAGTCCGGCGAGGCGTCCACGCCTTCGACCAGCGGCTGGGCGTCCTCGGCGGGACCGGCGGCCCGTGCGGCGGCCTCCGCCGCCCGCACCAGGGGCTCCAGGTCGTCGACGGTCACGGCGGAGCGCGAGACCACACCCGACGCCGTCCCCTGCGCCCCGTCGACGGTCGCGACCACGGTGAGCGTACGGCCCCGGGTCACGCCGTTCGTCGTCAGCGCGTTGCCCGCCCAGCGCAGGTTGGCGGAGGACTCCTCGTCGGCGATGACGACGCACCCGTCCGCCCGGGACAGCTCGAGTGCCCGCTCGACGATCTCGTACGGCTTGGTGAAACGGGAGCTCATCGACCGGCCTCCTGCGTGGTGTTCAAACGGTGCTTGCCCGGGGGACGACCCCCGGACCCCCGGCAGATTCCGTGGTGACCGGTCATCGTCCCGCCTCCTGCGTGGTGTTCAAGATGTTGACGCCCCGGAAGAGGGCGGACGGGCAGCCGTGGGAGACCGCCGCGACCTGGCCCGGCTGGGCCTTGCCGCAGTTGAAGGCGCCGCCCAGGACGTACGTCTGCGGGCCGCCGACCTTCTCCATCGAGCCCCAGAAGTCGGTCGTCGTCGCCTGGTACGCGACGTCCCGCAGCTGCCCGGCCAGCTTGCCGTTCTCGATGCGGAAGAAGCGCTGCCCGGTGAACTGGAAGTTGTACCGCTGCATGTCGATCGACCACGAGCGGTCGCCGACCACGTAGATGCCCCGCTCGACGCCCCCGATCAGATCCTCCGTGGAGAGGCCGCCCGGGTCGGGCCGGAGCGAGACGTTCGCCATCCGCTGCACCGGCACATGGCCGGGGGAGTCGGCGAACGCGCAGCCGTTCGACCGGCCCAGGCCCGTCAGCTTCGCGATCCGCCGGTCCAGCTGGTAGCCGACGAGCGTGCCGTCCTTCACCAGGTCCCAGCTCTGCCCCTCGACGCCCTCGTCGTCGTACCCGATCGTCGCGAGACCGTGCTCGGCCGTGCGGTCACCCGTCACGTTCATGATCGACGAGCCGTACGCCAGCTTCCCCAGCTGGTCGAAGGTGGCGAACGAGGTCCCGGCGTACGCCGCCTCGTACCCCAGCGCCCGGTCCAGTTCGGTGGCGTGGCCGATCGACTCGTGGATCGTCAGCCAGAGGTTCGACGGGTCGACCACCAGGTCGTACGTCCCCGCCTCCACGCTCGGCGCGCGCATCTTCTCGGCGAGCAGCTCCGGGATCCGCTCCAGCTCCGTGTCCCAGTCCCAGCCGGTGCCGGTCAGATACTCCCAGCCCCGGCCGACCGGCGGCGCGATCGTCCGCATCGAGTCGAACTCGCCGGTCGTCTCGTCGACGGCGACGGCGGTCAGCTGCGGGTGCAGCCGGACCCGCTGCTGGGTCGTGACGGTGCCCGCCGTGTCCGCGTAGAACTTGTTCTCCTGGACGGTCATCAGCGAGGCGTCCACGTGCGCCACGCCGTCCGCCCGCAGCAGCCGCTCGCTCCACTCGGCGAGCAGCGCGCTCTTCTCGGCGGCGGGGATGTCGAAGGGGTTGATCTCGTAGGCGGAGATCCAGGTCTTCTCCGCGTGCACCGGCTCCTCGGCGAGCTCCACCCTCCCCCAAGGACTCTGTCCAGGGGGTACCCCCACGTCGGACCCGGCCGCCGCGATCACCTGGGCGGACAGCTTGGCCATGGCGACGGCCTGTGACGCGACCCGCGCCGCCCCGTCCATGGTCAGGTCGACCCCGGAGGCGAACCCCCAGGCTCCGCCGTGCACCACCCGCACCGCGTATCCGAGGTCCGTGGTGTCCGACGACCCCGAGGGCTTGGCGTCGCGCAGCCGCCACGAGGCGCTGCGCACCCGCTCCAGACGGAAGTCGGCATGATCGGAGCCGAGGGCACGCGCGCGTGCGAGCGCCGCGTCGGCGAGCGCCCGCAGCGGCAGCGCCGTGAAGGCCGCGTCGATGGAATGGATGCCAGATGGCACAGCTGTCTCCTGTCGTGTGAGACCGGTCATCCCCGATCATGTCGCGCTTTCGGCCGCCACGCCCAGAGCTTTATGTAGGGATCCGACAGTGACATCCGTACGCCACTGTCAGGGGCCGAGTCCTCGCGGGCGGAAGCGGACCGATAGGTTTCTGGCATTCAGACCGCTATCGAAAGGGTGATCCGTTGAGCCGCTCGGTTCTTGTCACCGGAGGCAACCGGGGCATCGGCCTCGCCATCGCCCGCGCGTTCGCCGAGGCAGGCGACAAGGTCGCGATCACGTACCGCTCCGGTGAGCCGCCGGCCGCCCTGACCGAACTGGGCTGCCTGGCAGTCAAGTGCGACATCACCGACGGCGAGCAGGTCGAGCAGGCGTACAAGGAGATCGAGGAGAAGCACGGTCCGGTCGAGGTCCTGGTGGCGAACGCCGGGGTCACCAAGGACCAGCTCCTGATGCGCATGAGCGAGGAGGACTTCACGTCCGTCCTCGACACCAACCTGACCGGCACCTTCCGGGTGGTCAAGCGCGCCAACCGCGGCATGCTGCGGGCCAAGAAGGGCCGCGTGGTCCTGATCTCCTCGGTCGTCGGCCTCCTCGGCTCGGCGGGGCAGGCGAACTACGCCGCCTCGAAGGCCGGCCTTGTCGGCTTCGCCCGCTCCCTGGCTCGCGAGCTCGGATCGCGCAACATCACGTTCAATGTCGTCGCCCCCGGTTTCGTCGACACCGACATGACCGCGGTGCTGACCGAGGAGCAGCGCGCGGGCATCGTGTCCCAGGTGCCGCTGGGCCGCTACGCGCAGCCCGGGGAGATCGCCGCCGCGGTGAGGTTCCTCGCCTCCGACGACGCCTCGTACATCACTGGAGCCGTCATCCCGGTTGACGGCGGATTGGGCATGGGTCACTGATCACCATGAGCGGAATTCTCGAAGGCAAGCGCATCCTGATCACCGGTGTGCTGATGGAGTCCTCCATCGCCTTCCACACCGCGAAGCTGGCCCAGGAGCAGGGCGCGGAGATCATCCTCACCGCGTGGCCGCGTCCGACGCTGACCGAGCGCATCGCCAAGAAGCTGCCCGAGCCCGACAAGGTCAAGGTCCTGGAGCTGGACGTCTCCAACGACGAGCACCTCGCGCGCCTGGAGGGCCAGGTCCGCGAGCACCTCGGCGACCGTCTGGACGGCGTCGTCCACTCCATCGGCTTCGCTCCGCAGGACGCGCTCGGCGGCAACTTCCTCAACACGCCGTTCGAGTCGGTGGCCACCGCCATGCACGTCTCGGCCTTCTCGCTGAAGTCCCTGACGATGGCCCTGCTGCCGCTGATGCACCAGGGCGGTTCGGTCGTCGGCCTCACCTTCGACGCGCAGTTCGCCTGGCCGCAGTACGACTGGATGGGCCCGGCCAAGGCGGCGCTGGAGGCCACCAACCGCTACATGGCGCGTGACCTGGGCAAGCAGGACATCCGCTGCAACCTGATCTCGGCGGGCCCGATCGGCTCGATGGCCGCGAAGTCGATCCCCGGCTTCAGCGAGCTGGCGGCGGTCTGGGACAGCCGTTCCCCGCTGACGTGGGACCTCGCCGACCCGGAGCCGGCCGGCCGTGGCGTCGTCGCCCTGCTGTCCGACTGGTTCCCGAAGACCACGGGCGAGATCGTCCACGTCGACGGCGGTCTGCACGCGATCGGCGCCTGAGCGCCTCCACACGCGCGTACCGAGGCCGGGCGGCCCTCCACGGGAGGGCCGCCCGGCCTTCGTCGTACGGGAGGACGGCCGCCCGAGTCGAAAAGTCGGGCGAACCACCCCAAACTGGATCAGACCGTGAAATCCGGTTACCGGCGGGGAGGAGGTACGGACATGCGCGCGCCGCACCGCAGGGCCGCCGCTCTCGCGTCGGCCGCCGCACTCCTGGCCGGCCTCGCCGTCGCCGCCGAGGTCCGCGCCGCTCCCGCCCCCGCGGAGGCGCCACCGGCGCCCGTGGCGCAGGAGCCCGAGAACTTCGGGGCCTCGTGCCAGACGGTCGTCGAGGGCTCCCGGGTCACCGCGTACTGCCAGAACCCGTACCCCACCACCGACCGCGTCCAGCTGCACGTCGAGTGCGACCGCTGGTGGGACGTGGACACCGACAGCACCCCCGTCGAGGTGGGCCCGACCGCCTACGCCGAGCTCACCGGCCGCTGCTGGAAGGAGGTGCGCTCCGCCTGGCTCACGCACCAGCCGGCCGAGCACCCTCCGCAGGTCCCGGGTTCCTCAGGCACATGAACGGATACCCGGCGGCCTCGGCCGCCGCCGTGTCCGCGTCGCCGGCCCGGATCGCCTCCACCAGGCGCGCGTGGTCCATGTGGTGCTCGGGCCGCAGCTCACGGCCCACGTCGTCGCGCAGCCACTGGCGCAGGACGTGGCCGAGGTCGGCGTAGAGCTCGGTGAGCACCTCGTTGTGCGAGGCGATCACCACCGCGTGGTGGAACGCGCCGTCCGCCAGGACGAACCGCTCGGTGTCCCCCGACGTGAACGCCTCCTCGCGGCCCGCCAGCAACGCGTCCAGCTGCTTCAGGTCGCGCTCCGTGCGGCGCTGCGCCGCGAGCCGGGCCGCCGAGGACTCCAGGGTCGAGCGCAGCTCCGCGACGTGGCGCGGATCCGATCCGGCGAACCGCCGGTGCATGACGCCCGCCAGCTCGCTCGTCGCGATGACGTACGTCCCCGAGCCCTGCCTGATGTCGAGCAGCCCGTTGTGCGCGAGCGCCCGGACGGCCTCGCGCACGGTGTTGCGGGCCACGCCCAACTGCGCGACCAGCTCCGGCTCGGTGGGGATCCGCGACCCGACCGGCCACTCGCCGGAGGTGATCTGGTTCCGCAGCTCGGCGATCACCTGATCGGAGAGCCCGGAACGCCGGGGAGAGCCGAGCGCCATGGCACACCTTTCCATGCGGAGGAGACTGGTTGCGGATTGGACAACCAATCATCCCATGATTCTATGATGACGCCCATGTATGACGAGCCGCAGACCCTCGAGACCGCCGCCCCGCCGGCCCGCACCCCCGTCACCGCCACGGCCGCCACCACGGGGGATTCTCCCGCACCGGACCGGTCGGCCGTCTGGATCCCCCGGCTCGTCGTCGTCGCCCTGGTGCTCGCCGCGCTCAATCTCCGCCCCGCCATCACCAGCCTCGGCGCGCTCCTCGAAGAGGTCCGCGACGGGCTCCACATGAGCGGCAGCGTGGCCGGCGTCCTCACCTCCGTCCCCCCGCTCTGCTTCGCGATCTTCGGCATCACCGCGCCCCGCCTGGCCCGCCGCTTCGGCCCCTCCGCCGTCGTCTGCGCCGGCATGGCGGCGATCTTCGCGGGCCTCGCGATCCGCCCCTTCGCCTCGGGCACCGTCGGCTTCCTCGCCGCCAGCGCCCTGGCCCTCATGGGCATCGCGGTCAGCAACGTCCTGATGCCCGTCATCGTCAAGCGGTACTTCCCCGGCCGCGTCGGCACCATGACCGGGCTCTACTCCATGGCACTCGCCCTCGGCACCTCCCTGGCCGCCGCCGCGACCGTGCCCATGACCGAGGTGCTGGGCGGCAGTTGGCGTACCGGTATCGGCGTCTGGGCGGTCCTCGCCGCCCTCGCCGTCCTGCCCTGGATCCCGCTCGTACGCGACCGCGTCACGCGGGCGACGGCCGACCGGGCGCCGGGGGGCGCACCCTCCGTGAGCGGGAGTGCCCTGTCCGAGCCAGGGAGTGCGCCGTCGGAGCCCGGGAGCGCGCCGTCCGCGCCCCGGACGCCCTCCGCGAGCGCGAGCGCCCCGTCCGCCTCCCGCGCCGCCACCTCCCCCGAGGCGGCCGCCCCGCTCCGGATCACCCGCAGCCGCACCGCGTGGGCCCTCGCAGCCTTCTTCGGCCTCCAGGCCACCGGCGCGTACATCACGATGGGCTGGATGCCGCAGATCTTCCGCGACGCCGGAGTCCCCGCCGGCACCGCCGGCGTGCTCCTCGCGGTCACCATGGTCATGGGCGTCCCGCTCGCGTTCGTCATTCCCGGCCTCGCGACCCGGCTCAAGAACCAGGGGCCGATCGTCGTCGCCCTGGGCCTGTGCGGCCTCGTCGGCTACAGCGGCCTCTACGTCGCACCCTCCGGCGGAGCCTGGCTCTGGGCGCTGCTCCTCGGCGTCTCCAACTGCGCCTTCCCGCTGGCGCTCACCATGATCGGCCTGCGTTCCCGCACCGGCGCCGGCGTCGTACGGCTCTCCGCCTTCGCACAGAGCGTCGGCTACCTCATCTCCATCCCCGGCCCGCTCCTGGTCGGCGTCCTCTACCAGCACAGCGGCGGCTGGGGCCTGCCGATCGCGCTGATGGCCGGGCTGATGATCCCGCAGATGATCGTCGGCATCCTCGCAGGCAGGGCCCGGACGGTCGAGGACGAATGCTGAGATGCGAGACTGTCCGCATGCCAGTGCTCGACCCGAACCCCCAGAACGGCCAGAAGAAGCTCCTGCTCGTGCTCGGCGCGATGCTCGCCATCTCGGTCGTGATCGCCGTCATCGCCACCATCGCCTCCCCCTGATCCTCGTCAGCTGGGGGTAACCCCACCATCCCCTAGGGGGTGAGTGTCAGGGTGAAGTGGGTGGCTCACCTGATGGGCTCGCAGGTCCGCGCTCCGTAGCGTGGAGACATCGCCGCAGTCACCGCTGCGGACGTCGTCCCGACCCCACGGAGGCGGCCATGCCGGCCCGCACGCACACCCGGACCCCGTCCCCGTCCGCAGGCGGCGTCGGCACCCGGCTGCCCTGGTGGGCGCTCGCCCTGCCCGTGGCCGCCTTCGTCGCCCTCTTCCTGCTCATCACGGGACCGGGCGGGGCGCACGCGGCCGAGGGCGACCCCGCGGTCGGCCGTCTCCTGGAGCAGATCCAGCAGACGCTGCCGCGCTGACCCCCCACGCCCGCGGGCGACCCAACACCCTGCGCCCGGTGGCCCGTTTCATGGGAAGCTGGAGCCCATGAGCGTCGCAGCGTTTTCCGGGGGGACACCCCCCGGACCCCCCGAACCCCGCAGGATCGTGCTGCTCAGGCATGCCAAGGCCGACTGGCCCCAGGTGTCCGACCACGAGCGACCGCTTGCCGAGCGCGGCCGCACGGACGCCCCCGTGGCCGGCCGCAAGCTCGCCGATACCGGGATCGCCTTCGATCTGGCCCTCTGTTCGACCGCCACCAGGACCCGCGAGACCTGGAAACTGGCCGTGCAGGAGCTGCCGCACCGCCCCAGGACCGTCTACGAGGAGCGGCTCTACGAGGCCTCGCTCGGCGAGCTGATCGCCCTGCTCAACGAGGTCTCCGACGAGGTGAGGAACGTCCTCGTCATCGGCCACAACCCCGGGATGCACGCGCTCTCCGACGCCCTCGCGGGTGCGGCGGAGGGCGACGCCGCGGTCCGGATGAACCGGGGAGGCTTCCCGACCGCCGCCTTCGCCGTCGTCGGCTTCGACGGCTCCTGGAAGTCCGTGGAGCACGGAGTCGGCACGCTGCTCGACTACTGGGCGCCGCACAGCTGATCCGTACACCCGTCGCGCGTTCCGTCGCGTACGGCAGAAGGCCCGGTCACCGCTCGTGGCCGGGCCTTCCCTCATCCGTACGCGAGCTGCTCAGTGCAGGACGTCCTCGTCGCCGTCCGCCGCCTCGACCTCCTCGCGGGTGATCCCCAGGAGATAGAGGACGGTGTCGAGGAACGGGACGTTCACGGCGGTGTGCGCGGCCTCGCGCACCACCGGCTTGGCGTTGAAGGCCACGCCGAGCCCCGCCGCGTTCAGCATGTCGAGGTCGTTGGCGCCGTCACCGATCGCCACGGTCTGGGACAGCGGCACACCCGCCTCCGCCGCGAACCGGCGCAGCAGCCGCGCCTTGCCCGCCCGGTCCACGATCTCGCCGGTGACCCGTCCCGTCAGCTTCCCGTCCACGACCTCCAGCGTGTTGGCCGAGGCGAAGTCGAGGCCAAGGCGCTCCTTGAGGTCGTCCGTGACCTGGGTGAACCCGCCCGAGACCACACCCACCTGGTACCCGAGCCGCTTGAGTGTACGGATCAGGGTGCGGGCGCCGGGGGTCATCCGTACCTCGGTGCGGACCTTGTCCACCACCGAGGCGTCGAGCCCGGCCAGCAGCTCCACGCGGGCGTGGAGGGACTGCTCGAAGTCCAGCTCACCGCGCATCGCGGCCGCGGTGACCTCGGCGACCTTGTCCTCGCAGCCCGCGTGCGCCGCGAAGAGCTCGATCACCTCGTCCTGGATGAGCGTGGAGTCGACGTCCATGACGACCAGCCGCTGCGCGCGGCGGTGCAGGCCGGCCGAGACGACGGCCACGTCCACCCCGATCCCGTGTGCCTCGGTGGCCAGGGCCGTCCGCAGCGGCTCGGTCTCGCAGCCCGAGACGGCGAACTCGACGGCCGTCACCGGATACTTCGCCAGCCGGAAGATACGGTCGATGTTGCCGCCGGTCCCGGCGATCCTCGCCGTTATGGCGGCGGTCTGCTCGGCGGTCAGCGGGTGCCCGAGCACGGTGACGTGCGAGCGGCCGCTGCCGCGCGGACGGTTGTCACCGGTGCCGGAGATGATCTCGGCCTGCAGCTTCAGCGACTCCGCCCAGCTGTGGACGGTCGCCCGCAGCTCGCCCTGGGAGGCGACGGTCGGCTCGGTGACGAGCGCGCACAGGACGAGGCGGCCGCGGGAGACGACCTGCTCGATGTCCACGACGTCGACGGAGTAGGCGGCGAGGGTGTCGAAGAGTCCGGCGGTGATCCCGGGACGGTCCTTCCCGAAGATCTTGACGAGAAGAGTGGGAACGTCTGAGGTCTGCGATGCGCTCATGGTGCTTCCACCGTATCGGGCACTGCGTGCCACCAGTCACCCCGTCCCGCGTACCGGACACCCGGCTGGCCGCACACCAGCCACGGTAGCTCTTACGACGGCTCGCACCACGGCTCGCACCACGGCTCGTGCCACGGCTCGCACCACGGCTCGTGCCACGGCTCGCACCTCCGCTCGCACCACTGCTCTCACGGCGTCCCACCGAGGCGCGCGGCCCGTCGACGATCACACCGCCGTCCCGGTGACTCCGGCGGCACGCTCCCCGCGTGCCGAACGCCTCTCTGCGGGGTCTTCACACGGCCCGACTTTCGGAGTACCGGCCCGGCCTGAAATAGTTCCCCCCGATGTTCGCCATCCCTAAGACTCCCGCGACGGGGGTACATCGGGGGACAAATAGTGGGGCATGGAGTGCCAGAACTCGTACTGGAATTGAACGGAAGGACCTGGACCCTCGATCCGTCCAGGTCGTACACCCTAGGACGTGATCCGCAGGGCGACCTGGTGATCGACGACGCCAGGGTCTCGTGGCGACACGCCACCATCAGCTGGGGCGGCCGGAGTTGGGTCATCGAGGACCACGGCTCGACCAACGGCACCTTCGTCCAGGGGCAGCGGATCCACCAGATGGAGATCGCCCCCGGATCCGCGGTGCACCTCGGCAACGCGACCGACGGCCCGCGGCTGAATCTCGCCGCCGGAGCCGCGGCCCCGCAGCAGGCCGCGGCGCACGCCGCCCCGAACGCCCAGCAGGCCGCCGCACAGGCCGACTGGGCGACCCATCAGGCCCCGCCACAGCAGGCTCAGAACCAGACCCCGCAGCAGGCCTGGCAGCAGCAGGCTCCGCAGGGCGGGCACCACCCGCAGCAGCACCTCCCGCACCAGCAGGGCGGCCCCGTCGAGCAGTTGGCGCAGAAGGTGCCCGGCCAGGGAGGCGGCGCCGCGGGGGCGCCGCCGGTCTACGGCGACCGCAGCCCCACCACGTTCCACCAGCTGGCCCTCGGGCACGTGATGCGCATCGGCCGTGCGCTCGAGAACGAACTGGTCGTCTCCGACCTCCAGGTCTCGCGCCACCACGCCGAGTTCCACGCGACGCCCGACGGCCGCTTCGAGATCCGCGACCTCGGCTCTCACAACGGCACGTACGTCAACGGTCAGCCGATCGCCAAGGGCGGCTCCGTCCTCATCGGCCCCAACGACATCGTCGGTGTCGGTCACTCGACCTTCCGGATGGTCGGCGGCCAGCTCGAGGAGTTCGTCGACACCGGCGAGGTCTCCTTCTCGGCCCGCCACCTCACGGTCACGGTCGACGGCGGCAAGCAGATCCTCAAGGACGTCAGCTTCGGCGTCCCCGAGAAGTCGCTCATCGGCGTCATCGGCCCCTCGGGTTCCGGTAAGTCCACGCTGCTCAAGGCGCTCACCGGCTACCGCCCGGCCAACGAGGGCGACGTCCTCTACGACAACCGGAGCCTCTACAAGCAGTTCGCCGAGCTGCGCCAGCGCATCGGTCTCGTTCCGCAGGACGACATCCTGCACAAGGAGCTGACCGTCCAGAAGGCGCTGCGGTACGCGGCCAAGCTCCGCTTCCCCGGCGACACCGCCGCGGCCGAGCGCGAGGCCCGCATCGACGAGGTGCTGCGCGAGCTCAAGCTCGACATCCACAAGGAGAAGAAGGTCACCTCCCTCTCCGGTGGCCAGCGCAAGCGTGTCTCCGTCGCCCTGGAGCTCCTCACCAAGCCGTCGCTGATCTTCCTGGACGAGCCGACCTCCGGCCTCGACCCGGGCATGGACCGCGACGTCATGCAGCTGCTGCGCGGCCTCGCCGACGACGGCCGAACGGTCCTCGTCGTCACGCACTCGGTGGCCGAGCTCGGTCTCTGCGACAAGCTGCTCGTGATGGCGCCCGGCGGCTCCGTGGCCTACTTCGGCCCGCCGGAGGAGGCGCTGAACTTCTTCGGCTACAGCACCTGGGCCGACGTCTTCTCCGCCTTCGAGAACTACCGCGACTACGACTGGGCGGGCCGCTGGAAGGGCTCGCAGCACTACCAGATGTACGCCGCGGACATCGACGCCGTCGCCGCCCAGCCCGTCCAGATGCCGCAGCAGGCGATGGCCAGGCCGCCCAAGCCGCAGGGCTGGGGCTCCCAGCTGTGGACCCTGATCCGCCGCTACGCCTCGGTGATCGCGTCCGACAAGGGCTTCATGGGCCTGATGGTGATCCTGCCGGCCGTCCTCGGCGCGGTCTCGGTCGTCATCCCCGCCGACTTCGGTCTCGGCAAGCCCACGCCGCCCTCCCGCTTCAACGGAGACGCGGGCACGATCATGCTGATCCTCGCGGTCGGCATGTGCTTCAGCGGCGCCGCCAACTCCGTACGTGAGCTGATCAAGGAACGGGTCATCTACGAACGGGAGCGGGCGACCGGCCTCTCCCGCTCGGCGTACCTGATGTCCAAGGTCATCGTGCTCGGCCTGATCACCGCCCTCCAGGGCGTCATCATCTGCGGCATCGGCTTCGCCACCCGCGAGCTGCCGGAGGAGGGCCTGGTCCTGCCGCCGGCCGTCGAGCTCTGCGTCACGGTCATCGCACTCGGCTTCACCTCGATGATGTTCGGCCTGGTCATCTCCTCGCTGGTGAAGACCGCCGAGAAGACGATGCCGCTGCTCGTGATGTTCGCGATCGTCCAGGTCGTCTTCACCGGCATCCTCTTCCAGGTGTACGGATCGCCCGGCCTGGAGCAGTTCGCCTGGCTCATGCCCTCGCGCTGGGCCATCGCCGCCGCGGGTTCGACGCTCGACCTCGCCCACCTGATGCCGCCGTGGGACCCCAAGGACCCCACCAACCTGGACCCGCTGTGGGACAGCACGGTCGGCCAGTGGGGCTTCAACCTCACGGTCCTGGTGCTCATCGGCGTCGTCTGCGGTTTCGCCGTGGCACGCCTGCTGCGCCGCCACGAGCCCGAGGTCATGCGCAAGTAACCGCGGCCGTACGAACGCCGAAGGGCGGCACCCCCGCACGGGGTGCCGCCCTTCGCGATGTCCGGAGAGGCTCGAGACGTTCCGACAGGCTCAGTACGCGCTGTTGACGTTGTCCATGGAGCCGTAGCGGTCGGCCGCGTAGTTGCAGGCGGCGACGATGTTGGCGACCGGGTCGTACTGGTCGAACTTGGTGCCGGGGATGTGGTACGCCTTGAAGGTCGGGTAGATGACCTGCAGCAGGCCCTTCGAGGGGACGCCGTTGATGGCGTTGATGTCCCAGTTGTTGATGGCCCGCGGGTTGCCGCTGGACTCCCGCATGATGTTGCGGTGGATGCCCTCGTAGCTGCCCGGAATGTCGTGCTTGTCCATGATGAACAGCGCCTCGCGGATCCAGCCGTCGAGGTTGTTCGCGAAGACGGGCGTGCGGGCGGCGGCACGGCTCGCGGCCGCCTTCGCCTCGGCGCGCTTCTTCGCCTCGGCCTTGGCCTTGGCCTCGGCGGCGGCCTTGGCGTCCGCCTTGGCCTTCGCCTCGGCGGCGGCCTTGGCGGCCTTCGCCTTCGCCGCCGCGGCGGCCTTCGCGTCCGCCTCGGCCTTGGCCTTCAGGGTGATCGCGTTCTGCTGCTCGGTGAGGCTCGTGTGCAGGGCCTTGGCCTGGGGGCTGTTCGCGTCGTAGGCCAGGACGACCTGCTGGGTGTTGCTGAGCGCCTGGGGCTCGGTCTCGGCGGCGGCGTTGCCGGGGACCAGAGTGAAACCGAGGGCGACGGCGCCGAGGGCGGCGACGCCTGCAAGGGAAGCCTTGTGCGTCTTCTTCAGGCGATAGTGGCCGGGAGTGTTAGACATGCGGGACTACCTCTTCGAATCGCTGGGGGGTCGCTCAGGCCGGGGCGGCGCTGCGCCTGCTCGGCGGCGACGAACGCAATTCTTAGCGGCAGCAAAATCCTGTGGCAAAGGTGTGACGTACGACCCCAGGTAGTGGATCAGGGGCCCGCGCATAGCCCGCCAAAACCCCCATAGGACCCGCTCATACGGTCCTCATCTCCCCATTACGGATCCACTAAGGCTCTTCGTAAGTGACCTGCGTCCTATGCGCGGGCTCACATAGGGCAGGTAACAGCCTCACCAGGGGTTGCTCGCGCAATGCTCTCAGTGAGGTCCCCGCGCCGGGAGTAGGAGATGGACGTCGCCGAACTCGTGCCAGAGGTAGAGCTCCCGTACGGCCTCGGTGTAGGCCCGGTGCAGTGCGGCCTCTCCGGCGATCGCCTCCAGCATCAGCAGATGAGAGGCCCGGGGCTCGTGCAGCCCGGTCAGCAACCCATCCACCACGCGCACCCCGCGCGCCGGGGTCACCACGAGATCCGTCCACCCGGACGCCGCCCGCACCTCACCCCCGTCGGCCGCGGCCGACTCCAGTGCCCGTACGGCCGTCGTCCCCACGGCGACGACCCGGCCTCCGCCCGCCCTCGCCGCGTTCACCAGCCGCGCCGTCGTCCCCGGCACCTCGAAGCGCTCCGGGTAGGGCGGCTCGTGCGCCTCCGCCGACGCCACCCCCGTATGAAGGGTGAGCGGTGCGAACCGGATCCCCCGGCTCACCAGCTCCGCCACCAGCGGGGCGGTGAAAGGGCGGCCGGCGCTCGGCATCTCCGCCGACCCCGCGCCGTCGGGGGAGGGAAGCGAGAAGACCGTCTGGTACGCGGAGAGCGGCTGGTCCCGCTCCGTGTACCCGTACCGGATCGGGCGCCCGTACCGCGCCAGCAGGGCGGGCACGGGCGCGTCCGCCCTCGCCCACCACAGCCGTGCCGCCCCGGGGGCCAGCGGATCGGTCAGGACGAGCCGGGCCCCTCCCGGCAGCCGGACCACCGTCCCCGCCGGTCCGCCAGGCCGCGGCCGGGTGCTGCCCCGGCCGTCCGGCTCCCGCACCTCGACGCCCCAGCGGCCGTCCGCCCCACGCGTCGAGAAGTGGACGACGACCCGCTCGCCTCCGCCGTCGGCACACAGCCGCCCGGTGACGGCGGCCGCCAGCGTCGCGCTCGTGTTCACGACCAGCACGTCCCCGGCCCTCAGCAGGCCCGGCAGCTCCCGGAACGCGTGGTGCGACACCTCCGCGCCGTACGACACCATCAGCCGTACGTCGTCCCGTCCCCGCCCAGGCGCCCGCTGCTCGGCCGGGACCCGCGCCGACAGCTCCTCAGGCACCCGGAGGGCCTCCAGCACGCTCATCGGACCCCCTCCGCCCCGACGAGTCCCGCGGCCGTGTACCGCCCGCTCGGCGGCCTGAGGTCGAGCAGCGCGAGGAACCCCGGCACCGCCGACTCCGGCGCCGGACGCGGATCGTCGTCGTCCGGGACGGCCGCCGCGTACAGATCCGTGGCCATATCACCCGGATCCACCGCCCACACCCCCAGCCCCGGCTCCTCGACGGCCAGCACGGCCATCAGCCGGTCGAGGGCCGCCTTCGACGCCCCGTAACCGCCCCACGTCCCGTACGCCTCCACCGCCGCGTCCGACGTCACCGCGACCACCGCCCCCGCCCCGCTCTCCCTGAGCAGCGGCAGCGCCTGCTGTACGAGACCCAGCGCGGCCACCACGTTCGTCTCCAGCGCCGTCCGCAGACCGTCCGGCGACAGCTCCGCAAGGCGCACCAGCGGCTCGGCCCCCAGCGCGCTCGCGTTGTGCACCAGCAGGTCAAGCCCCCCGAACTCCCTCGCGGCCGCCACCAGCTCCCGGCGGTGGGCCGGGTCCGTCACGTCCCCGGCGACCGCCACGACCCGCGCCCCGCGCGCGCGTGCCGCCCTCGCGCTCTCCTCCAGCACCTCCGGCGTCCGCGCGTCGAGCACCAGATCCCAGCCCCGCACCGCGAGCGCGCCGGCCAGCGCACGCCCCAGCCCCTTCGACGCCCCCGTGATCACCGCGACAGCCATGACGTCCATCCCCTCTCGTAGCGATGGATCCAGCCTCCGGCCGCCGTGCCGACCGCCGCCTCGTCCCCGAGCCCCGACCGCCCAAGGCACTTCGGCCTAGTCCCCGGGGCCTAGGCGACCGCCGTCCCCGGACGGATACGCACGGTCACAGCCCACCGGTACGGTGAGTTCATGAGTCACCGACCGAGCTCCGGCCTCGCCGCCGTGAGCACCGCACTCCTGGCGATGAGCCGCCACCTGGAGGTGCGCGACGTCCTCAAGACGATCGTGGCCTCCGCCCGTGAGCTGCTCGACGCCGAGTACGCGGCGCTGGGCGTCCCGGACGACCACGGCGGCTTCGCCCAGTTCGTCGTGGACGGCGTCAGCGACGAGCAGTGGCGGGCGATCGGCCCGCTGCCCCGCCAGCACGGCATCCTCGCGTCGATGCTCCACAAGGCCGAGCCCGAGCGCCTCGCCGACGTCCGCCAGGACCCCCGCTTCGAGGGCTGGCCGTCCGCCCACCCGGACATGTCCGACTTCCTGGGCCTGCCCATCCAGGACGGCGAGGAGACCATCGGAGCCCTCTTCCTCGCCAACAAGCGCTGCCCCAGGCCGGGGGGGTCCCTCCGGACGGAGTCCGGGGGAGGCTGCGGTTTCACGGAGGAGGACGAGGAACTGCTCTCGATCCTCGCCCAGCACGCCGCGATCGCCCTGACCAACGCCAGGCTCTACGAACGCAGCCGCGAGCTCACCATCGCCGAGGAGCGCTCGCGCCTCGCCCACGAGCTGCACGACGCCGTCAGCCAGAAGCTCTTCTCGCTCCGGCTCACCGCCCAGGCCGCGGCGGCGCTCGTCGACCGCGACCCGGCCCGGGCCAAGGACGAGCTCCAGCAGGTCGCCGCGCTCGCCGCCGAGGCCGCGGACGAGCTGCGCGCCGCCGTCGTCGAGCTGCGCCCCGCCGCGCTCGACGAGGACGGTCTCGTCCACACCCTCCGTACGCAGATCCAGGTGCTCGACCGGGCCCACACCGCCCGCGTCACCTTCGACAGCGCGGGCGTACGCGCGCTGCCCGCCACCCAGGAGGAGGCCATGCTCCGGGTCGCCCAGGAGGCTCTGCACAACGCGCTGCGGCACGCGGAGCCGGAGCAGGTCGCCGTCTCCCTCTTCCGGCGCGGTCAGGGCGCGCTGCTCACGGTCGCCGACGACGGCAAGGGCTTCGACCCCCGTACGGTCCGCCGGGCCGGCCGGCACCTCGGCCTGGTCTCCATGCGCGACCGGGCGGGCGGGGTCGGCGGCACACTCACCGTGACGTCGGAGCCGGGCCGGGGCACCACGATCGAGATGGAGGTTCCCGGTGGCTGAGAAGGTCATTCGCGTTCTGCTGGTCGACGACCACCAGGTGGTGCGGCGAGGCCTGCGGACCTTCCTCGAGGTCCAGGACGACATAGAGGTCGTGGGGGAGGCCTCCGACGGCGCCGAGGGCGTCGACCGGGCGGAGGAGCTGCGGCCCGACGTGGTCCTGATGGACGTCAAGATGCCCGGCATGGACGGTATCGAGGCGCTGCGGAAGCTGCGCGAGCTGGCGAACCCGGCGAGGGTGCTGATCGTCACCAGCTTCACCGAGCAGCGCACGGTCGTCCCCGCGCTGCGCGCCGGCGCCTCCGGTTACGTCTACAAGGACGTGGATCCGGACGCGCTGGCGGGCGCGATCCGGTCCGTGCACGCGGGCCACGTGCTGCTGCAGCCGGAGGTGGCCGGGGCGCTGCTCTCCCAGGAGGAGGGTCACGGCGGGACGGGCCGCGGGTCGACGCTGACGGAGCGGGAGCAGGAGGTGCTCGGCCTCATCGCCGACGGCCGGTCGAACCGGGAGATCGCGCGGGCGCTCGTCCTGTCGGAGAAGACGGTCAAGACGCACGTATCGAACATCCTGATGAAGCTCGATCTGGCGGACCGGACGCAGGCGGCGCTGTGGGCGGTGCGGCACGGCCTGACCACGTGAGACGGATGAGACGGAAGGGGCACCTCCGTTCTCATCTTCATACCGTCGGGTGTATGTCCCCCGTTCGGCGCAACCCGGCGGGGGCGGGGGCGTTCTCCATGGCGTGCTGCGGCGGCCGGCCGCAGCGAAAACCAGGAGGATCCTGAAGTGAAGAACCTGAAGAAGGCCGCTGCCCTCACCATGGTCGCCGGTGGCATCGTCGCCGCGGGTGCGGGTGTCGCCTCCGCCCACGGTGCCGAGGCGCAGGGCAAGGCCCTCAACTCGCCGGGCGTCGCCTCCGGCAACCTGGTGCAGGCCCCGGTCCACGTCCCCGTGAACGTCTCGGGCAACACGGTCAACGTGATCGGCCTGCTGAACCCGGCCTTCGGCAACGGCGCCGTCAACCGCTGACGCCCCCGCTCAGCCCGGCTCCCGCCATCCCCCGGGAGCCGGGCTTCGCCATGTCAGCGCTCCCGGCGCCCGGCCCGCGCCACTGCGGCCGGGCGCGGTGATCGACCTCCGGGCCCGGGGTCAGCGTCCCCGGGCCGCGTTGAAGGCCACCACCCGTTCCACCGGCCGCAGCGCCGCCCCCCGCGCCGCCGGCCCGGTCCTCGACGCGTGGCTCGCGCCGCTCGGCGCCGGGGCGCCTCGTGGGCTTCGCCTCGCTGCGGCGGATTTGTCCGCCGGTCGTGGGTGGCGGTCCCGGGCCCTGGACGGGGTCAGCGCTCGCGCTCCCGTTCCTCCACGTAGGCGTTGTAGGCCGCCACCTGTGCTCGTCGGGCCACCCGTTCCACCGGCCGCAGCGCCGCCCCCCGCGCCGCCATCTCCGAGGCGCTCACCGCGCCGCCGTGGCCGTGGTCGTACGCCAGGTCGATCATGAGGCCCACCCGCTGAGCCAGCTCCAGCACCCGTACCGCCCGCGCCGGATACCCCGGAGCCAGCACCTCGCGGCCCGCCTCCGCCCGGGCCCGGTACGCCTCGCGCGCCGCGTCCGCCATCGGGCCCGAGGCCGCCACGTCCAGCCGCGTCAGTACCGACGTCGCCTCGCGCAGCGCCTCCGCCAGCTCCCGCTCCGCCTCACCGAGCGACGGCACGTCCGCGGGCGGAGCCTCCCGCACGGACAGGCAGCGCCAGACCACCTCCACATGCACGTCACCCACGGGACCCGCCTCCGCGACCTCCGGCACCAGACCGTACGGAGCGCCGAAGCCGACCACCGCCTCCTCCGCCTCGATCGCCCGCGCGTTGAAGTCCGGCGGCCCGCTCAGCCCCAGCGGATGCCCCGGCGTGGGCAGCGCCACCCGCCACCCGGTCACCCCGAGCCGCCTCAGCCGGCCGAGCGCCAGGGTCAGACCGACCTGCCCCGCCTCGCCCGGCAGCCCCTCGACGCGGTGCACCGCGTCCTCCCCGACAATGGCCAGCGCCGCGTCGTCCGGCGACACCGAACCGGCCAGCAGGGCATTGCCCCAGGCGGCCAGTCGTCCTGAGCGTGGTTCCGAAAGCATGCCCACAGCGTAGGGACTGCCCGCACCCGAGAAGGGAAGTACCGGACCTAAGGACCGGCCCGCTCCGACAGTGGCGTAGGTTTTCCCTGGACGCCGCGCCCACAGACGCATGGCGACGACACGACTCGACCGCAAGGGGAGACAACGCGCTCATGAGCGATGTACTGGAGCTGGTGGACGTATCCGTGGTCCGCGACGGACGGGCTCTGGTGGACGATGTCTCCTGGTCGGTCAAGGAGGGCGAGCGCTGGGTCATCCTCGGCCCCAACGGCGCCGGCAAGACCACCCTCCTCAACATCGCCTCCAGCTACCTCTTCCCCACCACCGGCTCGGCCAAGATCCTCGGCGAGCGGCTCGGCAAGGTCGACGTCTTCGACCTCCGCCCGCGCATCGGCATGGCCGGCATCGCCATGGCGGAGAAGCTCCCCAAGAAGCAGACCGTCCTCCAGACCGTCCTCACCGCCGCGTACGGCATGACCGCCACCTGGCACGAGGACTACGACGCCGTCGACGAGCAGCGCGCCCGCGCCTTCCTGGACCGGCTCGGCATGACCGAGTACCTCGACCGCAGGTTCGGCACCCTCTCCGAGGGCGAGCGCAAGCGCACCCTCATCGCCCGCGCGATGATGACCGACCCCGAGCTCCTCCTGCTCGACGAGCCCGCCGCCGGTCTCGACCTCGGCGGCCGCGAAGACCTCGTCCGCCGTCTCGGCCGCCTCGCCCGCGACCCGTACGCCCCCTCCATGATCATGGTCACCCACCATGTCGAGGAGATCGCCCCCGGCTTCACCCACGTCCTGATGATCCGTCAGGGCAAGGTCCTCGCCGCCGGCCCGATGGAGACCGAGCTCACCTCTCGCAACCTCTCCCTCTGCTTCGGCCTCCCGCTCGTCGTCGAGCATGTCGGCGACCGCTACACCGCCCAGGGCCTCCCGCTGAAGTAGCAGGACGCGCAAGGGAGTCCGCACCGGGGCGCCGCGACCGCACAGCACCGCGCCCTGTCCGACTCCACCCCA
This sequence comes from Streptomyces sp. NPDC057271, assembly GCF_042668715.1. NCBI lineage: Bacteria > Bacillati > Actinomycetota > Actinomycetes > Kitasatosporales > Streptomycetaceae > Streptomyces > Streptomyces sp. NPDC057271. The sequence continues at coordinate 5,592 of NZ_JBHUYJ010000098.1, read as the reverse complement.
CGGCCCTACCATGACCATGTGGACATCGACGCATGGGTCTGGTGGCTGATCGGCGCCGTGGGACTGGGCATTCCGCTCGTCCTCACCGCGATGCCCGAATTCGGCATGTTCTCCGTCGGCGCGATCGCCGGAGCCGTCACCGCGGCTCTCGGCTTCGGCATCGTCGCGCAGGTGGTCGTCTTCGTCGTCGTCTCCGTCGCGCTGCTCGCGGTGGTCCGCCCCATCGCGGCCCGGCACCGCAACGGACCGCCCCAGCACGCCACGGGCATCGACGCGCTGAAAGGCCGTCAAGCCGTCGTCCTGGAACGGGTCGACGGCGCCGGCGGTCGCATCAAGCTGGCCGGCGAGGTCTGGTCCGCCCGCGCGCTCGACTCCGGACTGAGTTTCGAACCCGGCGCCCGGGTCGACGTGGTCGAGATCGACGGGGCCACCGCCGTGGTCATGTGACCGGACCGCTTGACCGAACGCCCCACACGACGGCGTGCGTTCTGGGAAACTCGATCATCGGAATCAATCCGGCACATCCGGCAGAGAACCGGCAGCGAAGGGCACAGGGAACACGATGTCAGCAGTCATCATCGTCCTGATCATTCTGGTGGTGCTTGTCTTCATCGCCCTGATCAAGACGATCCAGGTCATCCCGCAGGCGAGCGCCGCGATCGTCGAGCGGTTCGGCCGCTACACCCGCACGCTCAACGCGGGACTGAACATCGTCGTCCCGTTCATCGACTCGATCCGCAACCGGATCGACCTCCGCGAGCAGGTCGTCCCGTTCCCGCCCCAGCCCGTGATCACCCAGGACAACCTGGTCGTCAACATCGACACCGTCATCTACTACCAGGTGACCGACGCCCGGGCCGCGACCTACGAGGTCGCCAGCTACATCCAGGCGATCGAACAGCTCACCGTCACCACCCTGCGCAACATCATCGGTGGCATGGACCTGGAGCGGACGCTCACCTCCCGCGAGGAGATCAACGCCGCCCTGCGCGGCGTCCTCGACGAGGCCACCGGCAAGTGGGGCATCCGCGTCAACCGCGTCGAACTCAAGGCGATCGAGCCGCCGACCTCCATCCAGGACTCGATGGAGAAGCAGATGCGCGCCGACCGCGACAAGCGCGCCGCGATCCTCACCGCCGAGGGCATCCGCCAGTCCCAGATCCTCACCGCCGAGGGCGAGAAGCAGTCCGCGATCCTCCGCGCCGAGGGTGAGGCCAAGGCCGCCGCCCTCCGCGCCGAGGGCGAGGCCCAGGCCGTCCGTACGGTCTTCGAGGCCATCCACGCCGGCGACCCGGACCAGAAGCTCCTCTCGTACCAGTACCTCCAGATGCTCCCGAAGATCGCCGAGGGCGATGCCAACAAGCTCTGGATCGTGCCCAGCGAGATCGGCGACGCCCTCAAGGGCCTCTCCGGCGCCTTCGGCAACCTCGGCGGCGGCACCCCCGGCTTCAACACCGGCGCGGTCCCCAACAGCCGTACGGGCAACGACTCCGAGCGCCGCGAAGCGCCCCCGCTCGACTGACGCGTACACGTAGTCGTGCATGATCGGTGCGAGCCCCTCGACCCCGACGGACGTCAGGGCGGGGAGGCGAGCCACTGATCCTGTGAGGAGATGGCATTGTCCATCTGGGAAGTACTGGCGGTCTTCGCGGCCGGCGTCGGAGCCGGCACCATCAACACCATCGTCGGATCGGGAACGCTCATCACGTTCCCCGTCCTCCTCCTGACCGGCCTGCCGCCGGTCACGGCCACCGTCTCCAACGCCCTCGGCCTCATCCCCGGGTCCATCAGCGGGGCCATCGGCTACCGCGAGGAACTCAAGGGCCAGCGCCGCCGAGTCCTGCGCCTCGGCAGCGTCGCCGCGATCGGCGGACTCGGCGGAGCCGTCCTCCTGCTGACGCTCCCTGCCCGGGCGTTCGAGACCATCGTGCCCGTCCTCGTCGCCCTCGCACTGGTCCTGGTCATCCTCCAGCCCCGGATCTCCAAGGCCGTACAGGCCCGCCGCGAACGCCACGGCAGCCAGGGGGACCCCGACGGCGGCCCGCTCCTGCTCACCGGCCTGCTCCTCGCCAGCGTCTACGGCGGCTACTTCACCGCGGCCCAGGGGATCATCTACCTCTCCCTCATGGGCATGCTCATCGCGGACACCCTCCAGCGACTCAACGCCGTCAAGAACGTCCTCGCCGCGATCGTCAACAGCATCGCCGCGCTCTTCTTCCTCTTCGTCGCCGACTTCGACTGGACCGCCGTTCTGCTCATCGCCGCCGGTTCCGCCATCGGCGGCCAGATCGGCGCCAAGGTCGGCCGCCGTCTGCCGCCCACAGTCCTGAGGGGCGTCATCGTCGCCGTCGGCACGGTGGCCATCGTCCAGCTGCTGCTCCGCTGAACCGAAGCGGGGCCGCTCCCGGAGAGGGGAGCGGGCCCGCACACGTACGGATCCGGATCACGCCGCCGTACCGGCCAGCCACTGCGGCAACTCCGACCGCTCACCGGCCCGCATCGCCAGCAGCATCGCGTCCGCCGGCGTCGGGACGAACGGCTCGTGCAGCAACGGCATCCCCGCCTGCTCCGGAGTCCGGTCCGCCTTAAGGTGATTGTCCTCGGCGCAGGACGCCACCGTGTTCAGCCAGCTGTCCCCACCACCCTGCGCCCGCGGCACCACATGGTCCACGGTCGTCGCCCGCCGCCCGCAGTACGCGCACCGATGCTGGTCCCTGACCAGCACGCCCCGCCTCGACCACGGCGCCTGTCTTCGGAACGGCACCCGTACGAAACGGCACAGTCTGATCACGCGGGGCACCGGAATGTCGACGGCGGCGGCACGCATACGCAGCTCGGGATGCTCCTGCTCCACGACGGCCTTGTCCTGGAGGACAAGCACCACCGCACGGTTGAGTGTGACCGTCGACAGCGGCTCGAAGCTCGCGTTCAGTACCAGCGTGTCCCGCATTGTGCCCACCTCCCGTGTGCCGGCCAGCCCCGCCGCGGGGCCCCGGGCTTGGATCAACTCTGGCCGGGCGCGCCGGGTTGGACAACGGAATATCCGCGCAACGAAAGATGCCCGCTTCTGATCTCTCCAAGACCAGAAGCGGGCAAACAACAAACGAACGCTCAGCTGTGGGCGGGGACCTCGTACTCGCCCACCAAGTGCGCGCGCGCCAGCGTGTGGAAACGCAGGTTGAACCCGACCACCGCGGGCGATGCGTCGGCGTCCGGACCGAGCCTCTCCTCGTCCACGGCGTAGACGGTGAAGACATAACGGTGCGAACCGTCACCGGCCGGGGGAGCGGCACCGCCGAAGTCCCGGGACCCGTAGTCGTTACGGACCTGCACGGCACCGGCCGGAAGCCCCTCGAACGACCCCGAACCCGCGCCCGCCGGCAGCTCGGTGACCGACGCCGGGATGTCGAACAGCACCCAGTGCCAGAAACCGCTGCCCGTCGGTGCGTCCGGATCGAAGCAGGTGACGGCGAAGCTCTTCGTCTCCGCCGGGAAACCCTCCCAGCGCAGCTGCGGAGAGGTGTTCCCCTTCGCGTACACCTGCGCGTCCTTCAGCACACCGCCCGGCGTGATGTCGTCGCTCACCACGGTGAACGCCGGCACCGGCGGATGGAAATCGTGAGGGAGCGGCGCCCTCTTCCCCTCGGCCACGTCCGTACCTCCGTATCGCTGACCTGCTGTACGGGGGTGAGCCTAGAGCCAGTTGCGCTTCCCACCGACGTCGGCGAGCCACTGGTTGAGGTAAGCGGTCCAGTCGGTCGAGTGGAAGTCGTTCAGCCCCACCTTGAAGGAACGGAACGAGTCGCTGCCCTCGCTGAAGAGCCCCGGCTTCTTGTCCATCTCCAGGACGACGTCCATCTCGCGGTCGTCCGCCACGAAGCTGACCTCGACCTGGTTGAGACCGCGGTACTGCTGCGGCGGGAAGAACTCGATCTCCTGGTAGAACGGCAGCTTCTGCCGGGTCCCGCGGATGTGACCCCGCTCCATGTCCGCGCTCTTGAAGCGGAAGCCCAGCTGGATGAAGGCGTCCAGGATGGCCTGCTGCGCCGGCAGCGGGTGGACGTTGATCGGGTCCAGGTCACCGGAGTCCACCGCGCGGGCGATCTCCAGCTCGGTGGTCACACCGATGTTCATGCCACGCAGCTGCTGCCCCGCGATCGCGGTGACCGGCGTCTCCCACGGGATCTCCAGACCGAACGGCACCACGTGCACCGCACCCGCCTGCACCGTGAACGCGCCCCCGAGCCGGACCTTCACGAACTCGATGTCCTGCTTCGTCTCCTGGTCCGCGCCCTCGACCTCGACACGCGCCTGGAGTCCGACCGAGAGCCCCTCGATCTGCTGGTCGACCGACCCGCCCTGGATCCGCACCTCGCCCTGGACGACGCCACCGGGTACGACGTTCTCCTCGGTGAGGACCGTCTCCACCGAAGCGCCACCGGCGCCCAGGCTCGCGAGCAGCTTCTTGAATCCCATGAACACTCCCTCTTGGACCTGCTTGGTCTTGACCTCTACATACGCGCGACGACCGTAGCCGGTTCCCCCGTGCCTCCCGGGGCAACACCAGTACGCTCGGACGCCATGAGCGAGAGCCCCGACCGTACGCCGCTCCCGCGGGACTTCTTCGACCGCCCCGTACTGGAGGTCGCCCCCGATCTGCTCGGCCGCACTCTCGTACGGAGGTCGGGCGAGGGCACCATCGAGCTCCGCCTCACGGAGGTGGAGGCGTACGCCGGCGCGATCGACCCCGGCTCCCACGCCTTCCGCGGCCGCACCGCCCGCAACGCGGTGATGTTCGGCCCGCCCGGACACGCGTACGTCTACTTCACCTACGGCATGTGGCACTGCCTCAACCTGGTGTGCGGCCCCGAGGGCCACGCGAGCGGAGTACTACTGAGGGCGGGCCGGATCCTCCTCGGCGAGGAGCAGGCCCGCAAACGCCGGCTCTCGGCCCGATACGACAGAGAACTGGCCAAAGGCCCGGCCCGCCTGGCCACCGCCCTCGATGTCGCCCTCTCCCTGAACGGCACCGACGTCTGTGTGGGCCCCGACGCCCCGCTTTCCCTCCTCACCGGCACACCGCCCGCCTCCGACCAGGTACGGAACGGTCCGCGCACGGGAGTGGGCGGGGAAGGAGCCCCGCACCCGTGGCGCTTCTGGATCGACGACGACCCGACGGTGAGCCCGTACCGCGCCCACACGCCACGCAAGAGGTCCTCTTGACTCGACTTGACTCGGGTGCTGCGGACGCCTAACGTAGGCGAGCCGCTTGAAACGGGACGTGCTTGTACAAGCACCCCGGAGCGGCCATCCACTACCTACGACGAACCCCCACGGGTGCGGTTTTCGGCATGCCGAAAACTGGTCCGAATGGCTCGATTATGAGTCACCGGGGAATTCAGCTAAAGTAGTGACCACGCCGAAAGGCAAGGCAGCCAACAGGCCACCGGAAAGAAAATCCGAACCGGAAACGGAACGGAAAAGGATCTGGTAAGGTTGGAAACACGAAAGACCGAAGGGAAGCCCGGAGGAAAGCCCGAGAGGGTGAGTACAAAGGAAGCGTCCGTTCCTTGAGAACTCAACAGCGTGCCA
>NZ_JBHUYJ010000097.1:0-30495 GCF_042668715.1 Streptomyces sp. NPDC057271 | reverse complement strand
CCAGCACGGAACGCTGTCGTCCATGAACGACCCGTACGCGGTGTTCGACAGCGACGGCTACGTGGGTGACACGCTGCCCCCCGTGCCGAGTCCGCTCGCCGCCCTTTCTGAGCTGGCCGACTACGTTATCGCCCGGGCGATGCACGAACGTCTGATCGGCCGCTCCTCCGAACCGCAGCAGATCGCGAAATCAATCGACACGGCTGCACACCGCACCGGGAAGTGGTTCGTCACCGGCGTTCTGGAGTGGTTCCAAGGCATCGACGTCACCGGGACGTCCGCCGGCGGCCCCACCGACGAGCAGATGCGCGACGCGCTCAGGAAGGCCCGCGCCGCGAAGGCCGAACGGAGGGCCATTAGCTGGAGGGACATCGCACGCTCGGCGTTGGGCATCAGCAAGCCGTCGGACCCACAGACGTACCGCGCCAAGGGCTGGGTCACCGCCGCGGGGCCGCTCGCTGAAGAGGTCCCGCGGGTGGTGCGGGAGATGAAGAAGCGTGCCCGGGCGTTGGACCGGCACATCAGGGGCATGGGGGGCGAGCCTGACGCCGCGTCCATCGCGCGCAAGGTCTTCCGGGTGGACGCCGAGACCCCGCATCAGGTCTATCTGGTCACCACCTGGCTCGACGGCGATGGGGGCCCGACCGGCTCGACGCAGGAGGCCGGCCCCTCCGCCGGCCCGGCCGGCGAGGCGAACGAGGGACCCGGAGTCGAGGCACTGCGCAGACATTTCCAGGAGCAGGTGAACAAGAATCCGACGCCTCCCAGGCCTGTGCCCGCACCCACGGAGGCCGTGCCGGAGGGCACCGCAGAAGACCTGCTTCCGTCGGGCCCCCAGGAGATGTCGCCGGCGGAACACCAGCAGCTCATATCGCGCGCGGAGACACTGATCTATTCGGGCAGGGGTCTGGCTTTCACTGCGCGCGAACTGGACCTGCCATGGCAGCCGACGGAGCCGAAGGCGACCATGCACCGGATGCTGCTGGAACACAGCGAGCGGTATCGGGCGGACTACGAGCGCGCGCTGCGGGACATTTTCGGCAACCTCCGCATCTCGAACAAGGACATGCGCAGACTCCTGGACGAGTTCGCTGCATCGGTGGGACTCAGTGCTGTGACGACCAGGCTGTGGATGGAGCACCACGGCCGCGTCGTCCACTCGGCAGCTTTCCTGCAGCTGGGGCTGTCCGCGTCCGAGATCCAGGATCTCCGCTCCCGCGCCTCGGCCTATCTGAGCGAGCGGACCGACAGCCTGAGCCTGACCCCCCTGTCGCCGTCCGAGCGACTGCTCCGCGACGAGCGCCTGGCGCGGGTCGCACATGCCCTGCACGAGGGGGGACCCGACGCGGCCGACGCCGTGGCCAACGAGATCATGAGGGAGCGGAATCTGCGGCCACGCCCCGGCGGCGCGGGTGGGGCGTCCGCCACGGGCAGCCGGCTCGACGATCTCGAGAGCGCTCCGGTCCAGCACGGCGAGACATCCACCGCGCCGGCCCGTCGCCTCACCGCGGCCCCCGGTATCGCTTCAGGCGCCGCCCCCGATGCCGTGGCACGCCAGGTCATCGGCGGACTGCGGGCAGACCCGAGCAACCCCACGCGCGACGGGGACGCGGCCCGTGAGCGGCTGCTGCGGCAGCTCACTGAGCAGCTGCCGGACGAGACGAGACATCGGGCACGGGCCACGGAGCTGCGTCGGGAGGCGGAGAGGATCGCGGGAAGCGCCGATCCGCGCCTGAGGTCGATGAGCGTGTCCGAGCGGGACGCGGTGATCTGGCAGATCGCCGAGACCCTGCACGACCGGGGCGAGGCCGCCGCTCAGCTGACCGTCGCACAGCTGCTTGCCGCCGAGGCCCTGCTGGCCCACGGCGTACGCGTCCAAGGTGAACTCCTCACGCGGGCGTACGGGATCGTGCGTGAGCTGTACCCGGCCTGGTTCGACCAGAGCGCTCGCCGACAGCACCTCGAACTGGCCCAGCTCGCGCACGTACTTCAGGTGCAGAACCCTGACGCCGCCCAGCGCCTGGCGAAACGTCTGCAGATCGACGCAGCGAGCCCGGCCGCGCGGGACCTGCAGCTCGCCAGTGCCCGGAGCACCGAGAGCGCTCTGCGATCCCAACTGGACAAGAGCGCCTTCGAGACGCTGCTCACCGACGCGCTCACCGCGCTGGAGGACTTCGCGCGCAGCGATCTGACGATCGACGATCCCAGGCCGTTGTACGAGCGCAGCCCGCTGTACTACCAGGCACTCATCACCGTCGCCGACGTGCTGAACCGGAGCGGCGACAGCCCCGATCCGATGGCCGCCGCCCGGGAAGCGGCACGCGAGGCGGCCCGTACGCTCGGGCTGGAACCGTCCGTCGCCGCCCGCGGCGGCACCCGCCAGGAGGAAAGCGACCGGCCCGGCGAGTCCTCGACCCAGGCGCTGGAGCAGGGGCAGCCGGAAACGACTCGGGTGCCGGAAATGAACCGGGACAGAGTCGTCGCCGGAGCGCTGCAGATGATGGCGCACCACTTGAACCGGAATGTGTTGCTGGCAGACGGTGCTGCGGCCATGGAGGAGATCGACGCGGCGCTCGGCGCCGACGAGACCGCCGCGCTGCCCCTTCCCGCATCGGCCGGCGTCCTCGCCGCCGCCCACAAGGCAGCCCTGTTCGACGAGGCCGAGCGACAGCTCTCCCCGCGCTTCGTCGGCTGGGCGCAGCTGCCGGACGAGATCAGGACAGCCATCAAAGCCGTGCTGGTGAGGGAAGGCTGGTTCCGTGGCGCCGACGCGGCCATGAGCCTGGCCTCGCGGATGATGAACGAGGCCCGACTCCTTTCCCTCAGGCCGTCGGGGGAGGACGGCGCCGGCTTCCTCAACGGGGCCCTCCAGGGCGGGATGGAGTTGATCGAGACCCATCACCCGAGCTGGTTCCGCCAGAGGGATCTCGCGGAACGGCACAGGAGGCTCCTCCTCCTGAGCGTCAGGCGACTGACCGATCCGCTGCCCCATGTACAGGCCGTGGCCCGCGCGATGGAATCGATGAGGTACGGCTCCGCCCGGCCCGGGATGTTTCATCTGGAGACCATCCGGCCCACCCACGCACCCGACGTGACCATCCTGATGTCACGCCGCGGGAAGGTCAGGGAGTACGACCTGGCCCAGTGGGCGAAGCACACGGCCGGCGCGTCGGCGGTGTTCCGGTACACCCAGTCGGTCGGTGCGTTCGCCCTGCCGGTCGGTGCGGCACCCCTTCCCTGGCGGGAACGTCCGGCGCTCTATCTCGCGCTGCACGCCGAACCCGATACCGTTTATCCCTTCATCAACGACCCCGACGTCGTCCCCTACTCGGACGACGAGCGCGAAGAGGGCCCGGAGTACGTGGCCACGTCTCCGGAGCACATGGCCGAAACACTCCTGGCCCATCCCGCCTTCCATGAGATGGTCGCCAAAGCACGGCAGCACCCGCACAAGGAGCTGCACGTGGTGCTGTACGGCTGCAACGTCGGAGCCAACACCGGCCAGGCACGGAGCGCGCTGGGCGCGGCGGCCGCCTGGATCGGTGCCGTAGGACGGGTGTCCGGCGTCAGGATGTTCCTGTGGGGCAGTCCGTACACGCTCAGCCTCACCCGCGAGGGCGAGTTGGGCGTCCATGCCCCCGTCGGCAGCACCGCGTGGGTACAGGTCGAGGTCCGGCCGCCCGGCTTCCCGCGCGTGCGGTACGAGACGCCGTTCACCGGCGCGACGTCCTTCCAGCTGTCGACCGACTCACCGCCGCTCCAGCCGGTCCGTGCCTCTCAGGAGCTCTTGGACAAGGTCGAGGAGATGCAGGGGCGGCTGACCGAACTGTTCGGCCCCGAAGTGGCCCGGTCCGCCGGACTCCACTATGTGGAGGTCCGCCGCAATGGCAGCAAGGTCAGAGGCTTCTGGCCGGGCGAGGGATACGGCGTCTGGGACATGGCCACGCTCCAGCGGAAGATGACCGAGGGGGTGAGTGAACAGCACCGGGTCGACCCGCGCGCGGCGATCCTCCTGAGGGTGGACTTCGCGGCGATCGGCGGAATCCTGGACGAGGAGGACGATATCGTTCGCCCGCCTCTGACCGACCCCGTCACGGGACGACTGCTGGCCCCGCCGGTCGAACACATCCCCGGACGGACCATGGACGAGGACACCGACGAGCAGCTGCCGCTGCACGACATCGCGCCCGGTCAGCTGCTCGCCGACCTGCGTGGCTGGCCCGTCATCGCTCCCGCCGGGTTCGTCGTTCCGGACGACGAGCAATACGTGGTGGAGGGGGACGGAGAGGAGGAGGAAGGCACCGAAACCGTGCTGCGCGTCGAGGGCCTGCCCTCGGACATGGAGGACGTCGAGTGGAGTGAATGGGTCGTGTTCTGGCCCACTCAGTGGTCCCATGAAACCCCGAAGCTGCCGTCGGCCCTGACAACGGGGACCACGCAGCCGGCGCCCCCTCCGCAGGAAGAAGGCAGCCCGCAGTTCTCCGACCAGTCGGTCGAGGAGTCGTCCGGGCCGAGCGGTTCCGAAGCGCCTCAGGGACGGACAACGGAGACAAGGGAGGCGAAGCTCGCCGAGCTCTTCGTACACGGGACTGTGGACAAACCCGGTCAACGGCTCGATGAGGTCGCCGAACTGGCGGGCCTTTCCGATGCCGGAGAGGTACACACCCTGCTCGTCCGCCACTCGCCGGAGTACCGCGCCCACCTCGACGCGGGACTGGGCATCCTGCGTACAGCCGGCCAGGATCTCCAAGGCGCCCGCGAGCGGCTCGGGCGGCTCGTCGCGGAGCGCGGGCTGCACCCTTCCCTGGCCCAGGTCTGGTCGGCCTGGTTCGCGCGTCACCAGCGACTCGTCACCGCGTACCCCTCCGCTGTTCCCGAGCAACGGCAGCAGGCCGATGCCTCCTTGTCGCTGACCGTGCTTCAGGAAGTCGAAGCCCTGAGCACGGCAGAAGAGGAGGCCACCGGCAACGGACAGGCGGTCGGCCGGGCGCGCGCAGTGATCGCCGAATTCTGGACGACGCTCGTCCGGAGAGGTGAACTGGCCCGGCAGGAACTGGAATGGTCCGCCTCACCCGATGCCGAGAGGGAGACGGCCAGACATCTTTCCGCCCACGCCAAGCAGCTCGCCGCCGACTACCTGAGTTCCTACGACCCCGAAGGCTGGCCGCTGCTCGGCGTCCAGCAGCGCAGCGAGGTGCTGGCACTGATAGGTCACACCCTGGACGACGTGCTCGATGTCCCGCGCGAGCTTACCCAAGAAGAACGCATCGAACTCACCCAAGAACGCATCAAGGCGGGCCGGTCCTTGGCGCTCGGCATGGACTGGAACACCGGTGACGCCGACGCGCGGCCGCTGAGCGGCGAGAAGGCGGCGGCGTACGTGTCCCAGGCCGTCAACCATCTCCTCCTCGCCCTGCCCGAACCGTTCACCCCCCAGGATCTGGAGGCCTGGGAGGCGTTGGCGGCGGAAACACTGGACGCGCAGCTCCCGCGGTGGAGGCCCCTGTCGGCCCAAGAGGGCCGGGCGCTGGTGGCGCTGGTCGTCCAGGAGGCCCGGCAACGAGGCGTAGCGGCAGCGCAAGGGCTGGTGGAACGCCTGGTCTACGAGGACAGTCTGCTGGCGGAAGGTATGGGCGGCCCCTCGTTCGCCGACGCGGTTCTGGGGGCGAACGCGATGCTCCGGGGACACCTGGAACAGCGCAAGGGACGGCACGACCCGATGGAATGGCATCATCAGGTGATGGAGGTCGCCCACGTCTTGACGACGGAGGGGGCGGTGGAGGCTTCCGAGCGCGCTGCCACGAGCGTCCGGGCGCGGGGCTCGGCCGCACGCGAGATGTTCAATATCACCTACACGGTGCCGAGAGGCGGGAAGTCCCTGGCTGTCTCGTTCCACGGCCAGGAGAGGCTGAGCAAGAACGTTCCCTCCTTTCAGGCCCATGATCCTCGCGAGGGCGCGGTCTTCTATTTCGTCGATGTGGAAACGGACAGCTTTCACCTCCGACCGAACCCGGAAGTCGCGGGCGGGCTCGAATTCGCCGCTGAGCCGCTTCCCTGGGCAGGCGGGAACATCGTCTACTTCGACCTGCATGGATCGCCGGGCATTCTGTCGCCCAACATTGCCTGGGTTATGGGTGGGACCGTAGTAATGCCGCCCGCCCACCTCGCGGAGCTGATGTCCAAGGACCAGAAGGTCCTTGAGATGGTGCGCAAGGCGCTCGCGGATGACGGGGTCCTCCACCTCGTACTCGCCTCATGCTGGGCAGCGGCGGGCGAGGATACGCAGTACACGGCGCTGGACGCGTTCGCCCAGGCGATGAGTGGTCTGCTCCACCGTCACCCCGGCCTCACGCTGCACGTGCACGGCTCAACGGCGAAGTTCGTCCTGGAGCACCCCGGCGGTTTGATAGCCGTTGAAAGTATGCCCGCGCCGGTGGAAGAGGTGTGGAAGACCGTGACGGTCACACCGCCGCGGCGCCAGGAACTCGAGCCGTCCGGGACTCACATTCATGGGACGGTCAGTTTTCTCCTGACCACCGACTCGCCGTTGGAGTCTCCTCTCATTGCCGGCGATTCGCTGATCCGGGCCCTGGAGCGGCTGCCGGAGACACTGCGGCGGCAGGTCGCCTTCGTGAATGTCCTACGTCACGGTCAGCGATTCGTGGGGTTCGGAGGGGAGGGCTACCGCATATGGGACGCTGCGGAGCTCAACGGCCAGATATCTCAGACAGGCGTCCAGGCCGATGCCGTCATCGTCCTCAGAACCGACTACTCCGGCGTGGGCACAGCCGTGACGGGACCCGACCGCAGCGTGATGGACCTGTCGCAGGCACCGGCCAAAAAGCTGGCCGACGAGCGCGGGGCGCCGGTGCTGGCCCCTTGGGGAAAGCCCACCCAGGAGCCCGAACGTCAAGGTGGCGCACCGGTGCTGACAGTACCCAGGCCGCCCGAGGAGAGAGACAATCCCGCCTGGCAGCCGTGGATACTGCATCTTCCCGACGGCTTCGACACATCGGTTCTCGCCGAGTTCGGCCGACCGGCTGCGGGCAGACGCCTCCACGTGACCGACGTGGAGGACAACGGGGAGAGCGGGCAGCGGGTTTCCGGCACGACAGCGACCCGCACGTCTCATCAGAGCGTCAGATTCGCGACCAACTCCGCCGACTCTGCCGACTCCGCCGAGGTCAGCCCTTCAGAGCCGGCTCCCTCGCCCCTGCGGGACCGTTCCGACCGCGCTGCGGCCCTGGACTGGATGATGAACCGGCTCGCGGACTTCCCGGCGCACGTTTCGGTCAAGGGCGAACAGGCCCGCAGAGCGTTGGAAGCCGATGTCGTACCTCCCGGCCGGGACGCCACACCTGTGCGGATGACCCGCAGGCAGCGCAACGCTCTACGCCTGGAGGTGGTGCGCCTCGCCGCGCGTCATTTCCCCGGCTGGAACGCTCTGGACGGGGTCACCCGAACCGACCTCGTCAGCATGGTGTCCTACGAAGTGTGGACCCGTGGCCATGCCGAGGGCATGAACCTGGGCGAGCGGCTCGCCGCGGCGCACGCGCTGGCACAGCCGGGCAACGTCACGAAAGCCCGCAACACTTTCGCAGAGGTCCTGCGGATCATCGAACACTCCTATCCGTCCTGGTTCCTCCTCCACGAGGCGGGCGAGCAGTGGGACCGGGTGCTGGAGCTCACCCACAGCCTCGTCCACGACGGTGAGGAGGCGGCCAGGGAACTGGCCGCCTTCTGGGAAGCGCCGCGGCAGTCGCAGGGACCCGACTTCTTCGCCGGCGTCCGATCCGGTACACGCTCGCCGGTGGCGAAGGCCCTCATGCTGCACACTCCGGCGTTCCAGGCCGCCAACATCGGGCAGTGGACCCGTCACGACCCCGGACCACATGCCACGTTCCAGGTCGTGCACACCCGACCGGACGGTTCCGTCTTCCTGACGTCCGGAGGAAAGCTGCCCTGGGGCGGTCAACCGACCTACTACATCGATGTGCACGGCGCCCTGTACGGTGCCAGTCCGGCGCCGGCGGACGCCGCATACGGCAACGCGCGAGGGCTTGTCGTTGTCTCACCCCAGCATTTGGCGCAACTCCTCAAGGCTGACCGGGGGGTGAAGGCGCTGCTCCGCTACGCCGAAAGCACCGGCGTCAGGGTCAACCTGGTGATGTTCTCCTGCAAATTCGCCGACGTGACCTTGCGTGCGACACAAGCCGCACAGGAACTGGCCGAGGCCCTCGACCATCCCCTGGTGACCGTGTGGGCCAATCAGTCGGAGGTGGACTTGATCGATGGAGTGATCCGGGTCGATCCCGTAGGGAAGAAGGAATCGGAATGGCAGTACTTCAGGGCGCACAGGGAGCGGCGGGCCGAGCCGCGGTTCGACGAACGCTACTTCACCGCGGCCGTGTCGATGCGCTCGGTGAAGGACCAGCCCGCGCTTTTCCCGCTCACTCCTTCGCGAAAGCTGCGTCGCCTGCTGCGGCAGTTCGGAGAGCAGCCGGTCATCGCCATCGATGCCACCCGGTCGGGCCCCTCCCGTATCGAGGTGTACGAAGAGACGAAGACCGGCACCTGGAAGTACACCGCCCGTGACGCGGCGTGGATGGGCCTGAAGATGCCCGCAAGTCCCGCGCTGACGAAGACCGTTGTCGTCATGTTCGCCGACAGCACAGGCGCCGGGCCCGTCATCGGCTGGCGGGGAGGAGACACCCCCTCCGTGGGACAGCCGGTCGGTAAGGGCGTCGGGCACATCGCGCCGCCCAGGCCCGAGCCCGCCGTACAAGGAGAAGGGGTGGAAGCGGCGGAAGACCGGCCGGAAACGGTCAACCCCGTGCCTGGGCACGTTCCGGTCCGGTCCGAGGACTCGTTCGCCCAGATTCTCTCCGACACCACGGGCACCACCGTCGTCGCTCCGGCCGGCCCCGTCACATGGGCCATGAGCGGTGGCGCCGTCCCCACACCGGTCCTCACGGTGGACCGCCCGCCCGAGGAGCTGGACAACCCGGCATGGCAGCAGTGGACCGTGCACACCCCGCGGAGGCTGCCGCTCCTGGGCACGGGCGCCCTCGCCGCACTGCACGCCGCACGCCCCGGCACGCTGCCTCGCCGGCTGACGGCACACCCGTCGGTGATCCTTCCGCTGGAATACATCAGTCGCGTCCTGTCGGGCATCCAGCAGGAGGAGCGGCGCGAGGCACTCCTTTCCCGCATGGGCGCCCTGCTGCCCTGGGAGACAGGACATCGCACAGCCGTCGCGGTGCCGGACCCGCAGGTGCCGGACGAGGCGCGGTTCGAGGCCGAGCAGCGACTGATGTACGCCCTTGTCCTGGACGAGGACGCGGCGCGCCCGGTCGCCGATGACCTCGCCGCCTCCTTCGCACTGCTCCTGTCGGACGAAGGGGGCGGTGACGGTCCCGGCGGCGGCGGCCCCGGGTCGACCGACCCCGGCCCCGGCCCCGGCCCGCTGCCGCTGGGAGCCCGTACCGGTCGGCCCGAGGACGCGGCGGTCCGCGTCCGTGCCGACGAGGCCCGGCGCGCCGAGCCACTGCTGCGCGGTGGCCGCCCCCGCGGACCCCGGCCGCTGGAGAGCGTCGCCCGCGAGCTGTGGCCCGACGATCCGAATGCCGGACCGGACCGGGTGCACGCCCGGCTGATCGAGCACTCCGAGCAGTACCGCGTCGATTACCAGGAGGCGCGCCGACTGTTCTTCGGCGCCGACGCGCACCATCAGCCCGAGTGGGCGGAGTCCCGGCTGCGCGCCCACGTGCGGGCCATCGGACTCGACGACACCGTCGCCGACCACTGGCAGGAACGGCTGCGGGCCGGGCGCGCCGCCGAGGCCAGCCGCGACAAGCAGCGGGAGGGCGAGGCCGATCCGTTGTGGATCGAGGCGTCCGGGCTCGTCAACCTGTACGTTCCGCTGCCGATGGACTCCGGCCGGTGGACGGCGCTGAAGCGGAGCGAGATGCGGGTACTCACCGAGGAGCACCGGCACATCGTCGTCCGGCAGTTGCGTGCCGGCCTCCAAGAGGCCGCTGTCGCCTCCGCGCGGAACCTCGGGCGCTCGCTCGGGCTCACCCCCCGTCCCTACGCCCAGGGAGGACGCCGGGCAGAGGCACCGCCCACCGGGGAGCCGTACGCCTCCGGATCGGGCACCTTGACCGAGGCGCGCCCTTCACTGCGGACCAACCCCTCCTACGAGCCGGAAGGGGCGGCGGTTCTGAGTCGCGCCAACGAGCTGGTGGCGCGGCTGGAACAGGAGGCCTCGTTCCGGCATGACGGCCTCGACCGGCGAGGAGCGGAAGGTGACGGCACGGTCGACCCCAGCGACACCACTCCGTTGCGCCCGCTCACCGACGAGGAGGCCACGAGGTGGGTCCAGGACCAGATCGAACGGGCGTCGGCCCTGGCGTCATCCGGATCGGCAGAGGGCGACCTGCCCACGGACAGGTCGGCCGGCTTCCTGTCCGAGCTACGGACCCGGGCCCGTACGGCGGCGTGGGAGCGGCTGTCCCGAATCGAGCGGGCCGCCCTGAGCGTCACCCCGTACGAACCGTCCCGGGACGACACGAACACCGTCACCAGCACCGGCGAATCGGTGCGTGAGGCAGCGGATCTCGCCGCACAGCGCCCCTGGCTCGATCTCACGGCCGACGCGCCGCCACCGCGTGGCGAAGAGGAGTTCGTCACCTTCAGCGACGGCAGCCGCGTGCCGGCGCACCTGCGCAACCTCGGACACAGCACGCTCAGCATTCGTGGCGCGGAGCTCGCGGCGGCGGAGATCGGTGAACGACTCGCGCTTCCCGTAGAGGCGATGGCGCGCCTGCGGCAGGCATTGCGGGATCTCTCGCACCGCTTCCTCGGCGACGGATTCCCCCTGACCTACCGTGGCGCGGACGGCCTCAGCCACGAGGTCGTGATCTCCGTCCGCAACTACGGGGCGTGGAGCCGCTACCGGGATGCCGACCGCACCCCGACCAGACTCGAGCTGGAGATACAGCGCCGCACCGGAGTGGGGGAGGGGAAGTCGATCGGACACGCGGCCAGCCTCACCTTCAATGTGCCGCTGGGGCCGAGTACCGCGCTGATCAGTCCGTACGGCAGCGTAAAGGCGGCCTTCCGCAACAACGAGCCGACCTATCGCTTCACCACGAGCGGCGTCTCCCAGACCACCTCGTCCCTGCGGGGCAAGGACGGCTCCCACTCCCACATCGACGACCTCTGGTTCGAGTTCCGGGACGTCACCGAGAGGCGCCGGCCGAAGCAGGGGTTCGGGCTCGGCCTCCGTACCGGCTTGAGTCCTCTGGGCAGCCCGGCCCGGACGACCGGTGGCGCGGCCGACCTCCTCACAGCGCCCGTCAGGGGCGGATTCGCGATGCGCTCGGCGCTGCTGTGGGTGGTCCCCGACTCGACGACCGATCCACCGGAGCCCGACCTGATCCCCCGTCGGATTCCACTGAGCCCGGACAGCGTGCCGGAGATCTTCGTCGCCGAGGACTTCGGATCCGTGGAGGAGATCTTCACCTGGGCCGCCGGCCAGGTGCCCAAGGCCACCCTCGCCTCACCCGCACACGCCGAACTCCGCCGTTTCTTCTCCTCCGAGAACTTCCGCGGCATCCTCGACCAGGCATTCCGCTCCCCGGTACCGAGCCAGGCCCTCTACAAGGAGGACGGCCGTACGCTGCTCGGCGCCTTCGAGGTGCTCATCGCTCCCGACACCCGTGAAGGCATGACCGCCGAACTCGTCCGCGCCGCTCACAAGACCGAGATCCGCAGTCAGAAGACCGCGAAGACGATGTCCGAGCGCGGCCGGGGTCTGGTCAAGGGCATCGGTCTCGGTTTGTCACTGGGACCGGCGATCGGCCCCCGGTCCGCACGCCTCCAGGTGTCGCTGAGCGGGACGGCCAACTTCGCGCGGGAGCACAGTGCCAGCCAGGGCAGCACGGCGTCCGCCAACGCGACCGCGGCCGTGGTGGACCACGGCGGTACGTACGCGATGCCGTTGAAGGTCTCCGTGAGGCTGACGGGAGGGCCGTGGCAGACTTTTCACAACTCCGCGCGCATGCGCCTCACGCGCAATGAGGCCCGCAGGCTGGCCGGCTGGGACGACAACGCGGGGCTCCCACCCGGAGCAAAGGAGCCCGAGGCACCACCGTTTCTCAGTGAGAACCATCCTGTGACGCTCGGTGGTCTCACCAAGGTCAAGTCGCTGAACTGGCCTACAGATACAGCCGACGCGACCGGGAGTACCACTACCGTCGTCGAGGAGCTTTTCGACCGGGTGCACCGCGAACTGGCCGACCGCCACCCCGGTCTGGTCCTGCCGCCCGGGCCGCACACCCGGGCGGAGTGGGGAACGGCCCAGCTCTTCAAACCGGCCGCATGGACCCGCCTGAGGCGCGACGGCTGGCGTGGCACCCAGCAGGACTACCGCACGGCACTGAGCAACACCCATAAACTCCGCGACGTCATCAGCCAGGCCCACACGGAGACCGGTCTGGAGCGGATGATGACGGTGGGACTGCCGATCAGGCTCCACCGGCTGGGCGTGCGAGAGGAGTACGTGACCGTCCTGATCCGGGCCGAGCTGACGGGCCGCCGCTTCCGGGGCACCCGGCACGACGTGGGCCTTCGGACCGGAACCGGCGTGACCCAGACGGCCAAGCAAGCGTCCACGGTGTCCCAGGGTGGCGGCGTGGCATTGAGCGCAGGTCTGATCACGACGCTTCCGGCAGGAGAGCTGGCGGCCAACGCGGACACGTCCCTGGGCGTCGCCGGCACCGTCCGCCACCAGATGTCGTACGGGCCCGTCATCGCGGCCGAAGGCGTCTCCGCGTTCACCAGGCGCTCACATGTCTTCGCCTACGACCTCAGCTTCACCGCTACCGAACTGGTCTTCTCCCGGCCGCGCATGGCCACTCGCATCGCCACCGGGAATGTGCTCGCCGCCGAGTGGTTCGTCCGGCGGAAGCCCGCCTCACCCCTGCTGGGGCCGATGCTCCCGTCCGAGGCCGTGAAGGCCATCGTGGAGCTGTACGTACCGACAGCGCTGACAGCCGACGAGGGGCGGCATCGCATCAAGGCTGGCAACCTCCTTCCGGAAGGCGTGCCGCGCGAACTGACGTCTCCACTACCGCTGTTGGATTGGCGGACGGCGCGCAGTCTCGCTTCCGGGCGGCCTCTGCCCGCGTTCTCGCCGCAGGCATGGCAATCGCGTCCCCATACGGTGGCCGCAGTGCCCTCTCCCGGCAGACTGCTCGGTGCCGTCAAGCAGGTCCTGGGCGAGGCGTCCGGCAACCGCTGGTTCTATGCCACAGCCGGTACACCCGCTCACGATTCGCTGATCGAAGGCATGTCACCGAGCCAAATCGACGCCAACTTCGCCCTGTCCACAGGTCCGTTCGGCTGGCAGCTCTCCGGACTGTTCGGGATGGGAGCGATCACCGACCAGCACAGCTCCGTGGTGATCCGCTCGCGGGTGACCACGCTCCGGCCGTTGCTGTACGTCGATGGCGATCACGCTCTCGAGGTCTCGTACGATGCCCAGTTCCATGCCGGGTGGCAGAGCGGTGGTTCGGCCGGCCTATCCTGGTCGTTCTCGATCGGCGGCGGCAGGACTGTGCATGTGGACGCCGACGGCAGCGACGTGCGGTACATCGTCAAGAGCGGTCTGAGCGGGCGGGTGTTCGACGGAGTCAACTCATCCGCCGCCACGGTTCAGCGCAGTGCGACCAGATCGACCGTCCTGGAACAGTCCGGCCGTACCGTGCTGCTCATCGGTTCGGTGGACTGGACGGTCGCCGCGGCCTCGCGCAGCACCGGCTTCCTCGCAAGCTCGGCCGAGTCCTCCGAGAAGTGGGCGGCGACCGTGGTCACGAACGACGCGGGTGTGCTCATCTGGATGGCGGAGCAGGATGCCCTGGCCCTCGGTCTGATCGATGACCACCTCGGCGAACTGCCCGGCTGGAACGAGCCCTTGTGGCGGGAACCCGGCTGGAGCTCGGGCATTCCGCCGTTCTCGTTCGACGCGGGGACGTTCGACATGTCGGTCCTCCTCGACGCGTTCACCGCCCGGGCCGACGCGTCCCGCCGCGACCGGGCGCTGGTCCTTCCGGAAAGCTTGCTCGACGACCCCATGGGCCAGCTCGTCCGCCTGGGCGTACTGCTCTCCCCGGACGGCCTGCGGGCGATGGCCCGCGAGATGCTCCGGGACGGATACACATTGCGCACCTTTCAACCCAGGACGGGGGTGTCCAGGGAAGGAACCATCACCTTCGAACTCCGGCGCGGGACACCCGTGCTGCGGGAGACGCGCGCGGGACACACGCTCACGAGCTCCTGGTCGGCGACGGTTTCCCGGACCGGGATGCGACGCTCCCGTCGGGGATGGAACATCGGGCCCGCTCTGTCCGGAGGCACGTCAAAGTCCGGGACCACCGTCAGCGCGGGTGGCGCCGACCGGGTGGGCATGACCACGGTGCGGTCCACCAGCGACAACCACAGCCTCACCCGCACGTCGGGCATCGACAACAGCGGCCCGGTCGGGGTGTACACGACGCCGTACCACATGACGATCCGGGTGGGAGCCAAGGGGAAGGAGCGATTCCATGTCGAGGCTCCCATCGGCGAGCTGCGCGAATATCAGCCCCTGAGCCTGCTCGAGCCCGTGCCGGGACCGGTTCCGCCCGGCGGTGAGCGGCAGTCCGACCGGCCGGTGAATGTCACCGCGATCGCCGGACCGAGACTGCTGCCGCCGGAGCACGGGTCCGCGGATGCGCTGCACGCATGGCTCCAGGACCGCGGCAACCGGTTCTTCGGCCAGGGGCCGCGCCTGGTCAGCGTGCAGGGTGTCGGTGGGAGCAAGGCCCTGCTCGACGCCGCACTGCTCGCCGTCGGCGCCGCCATGGGGACGGGAAGCCCCGTGCCCCGTCCGGTACGCCCCGGTTCCCCGGCGCACACCGTCCTCAGTGACGCACTTGGCGCGTGCTCACTTCAGGCGTTCTTCCACGAGGCGGCGGAGCACGGTCTGGCGGTGACTCTGCACGACACCGCCCTGTTCGGGAAGACAGAGCTGGAGTTGCGTCTCGCCCCCCGGGTGGAGTTCGACGGCGCGGCGCTGCTTGCCGTGGATCACAGCAACGACCTGAGCCACGTGGTGAAGATCGTGGAGTCCGCCTCCCGATCGGACTCCTCCGTAGACTCCCGGCATCCGACCGTCACCGGCGGCCCCGCCTTCATCACCGGCGACCCCCTGTTCAGCCGAGTGGGCAGCTCCGCGGCGGCGCCGACCGGCACGACCGCGGATGCCATTACACAGGATCCGACGTCCGTGGTGGTGGACAGCTCCAAGCTGAAACTTCCGGTCGGCCGCAGCTTGCTGTTCCGGCTTCCGGTGACCTGGCTGGTGGTCGCGGACGCGAAGCGTCGCGGCGCCGACGCCAAGGCGGCTGCCGGGCCGGGAGCCGAGGGAGCCGCGCCGAGGCCATCCGGTGTCACCCGACTGGCGCTCGAAGACGGCGTACTGGTCTGGGTACGGGAGGACTTCGCCCGCGAGTACGGCCTGTTGACCGAGGAGAAATTCCCTGACGAAGTCAGAGCCGCCTGGGACCAGGTCCGGGACGCGACCGAGCAGTGGCAGGCGGCGACCCGTGCTTACCAGAGCGCCCGGGCCGCCGCGTCCGCCGCCTCCAGGGAGTGGGACGAGGCGCTCGAGGAGGCGGCGGACGACGAGCGGACATGGCAGCGGGCCATGAACGCCGCCCGGCAGGCGGAGCGGGTACGGGAACGTGCGGGGCAGGCCGGTGCCGGGCAGGAACCGACGCATGCGCGGATGGCGGGCGCCGGCCTGGACGCGGCGGAGGGGCCGGCCGGCCAGGCGCACCAGGACGAGCCCGCCGCCCTGGACGCGTACCGGCGCAGCTCGGAGCGGCTGCGCGTGCGCGGCGAGCGCCTCGTCCGCCTGCACCAGGAACTCAGCGACCAGGACCGCGCGGTGCGCGAGGCCGGAATGCGTATGCACGGCGCGCGGACGGCGGCCGACGCCGTCACCGCCTGGTACCAGCGGCCTGCCGATGAACGGACGGATTCCCGGCCCGGCCCGTGGGACCCCCAGGGCGCCGGCGCACTGCCCCAGGAGCCGGAGGTTCCGCCCGTACCGGCGATCGAGGAACTGCTCTACAAGACGGCGGAGGCGGCGGAGAACCGTGACGGGGACGTGGAACTCCCCCTCGCCCAGGAGGTCTTCGACACCTGGCTCTCGGACGAGGCAGGCGGGCTGGACGGTCTGCGCACAGGCGCGCGACTGCTTCCGGCGACGGGGCAGGCACCGGGGCTGGCCGAAGGACACGCTGAATCGATCCTGCACGCCTGGCGCCGTGTCCACGCCTACGGGCTGGCCTGGGTCGCTGCGGACGCCGCCTATCGCTCAGCCCGCGCTGAGCTTGCTCGCAACCCCACGGATCCCGAGGCGGTGCGACGCCTCGACGTGACACGCGCGGCGGCCGTCCGCGCGCTGCGTACGTCCGAGGCCGTCCGTGACCGCGCCCTCGCGATGACCCGGTGGCACACCACCGCCCCGGAGCTCCGCACCGCCGCCGCCCCCCAGCCTTGGCTGCCGCCCGCTCGGTCGAACCCTCCGGCTCCGGACGCCCGCCCGGTCTCCCGGTTCGACCGCGAGACGCATGAGGGCACCGGGGCGCCGCTCAGCCTGACCGCGCCCGACGGCCGGCGATTCCGGATCGTCGACCCCGCACCGAACCCGGCGCCCGGCGCCGGGACGGATCCGGCGACGGATTCCCGGACGGATGAGGGGACGTCCACCGCATCGCACTCCGGCGCCGGCGAATCCTTCCACCACGCCCTCTCCCTCGAACTTGACCGGGTGCGCCCCGGCTGGCGCGACACCCACGGCATCCGCGAGGCCAGGCCCGGTGCGACCGCCGCCGCTTTGCGCGAACTCCTCGCCCGCACACTCGAATCCGCGGATCTGCTGGATCCGGCGAACCCGGACAGCCCCCCGGTCGACGACGTGACCGCCATTGAGCCGCAGGAGCAGGTGACCGCCGAGGAACTCGACCGGGCCGGGATCATCCTGACCGGACCGCACCGTAGGGAGCTCGATGCGCTGGGCCTCCTGCCCACCGGTGCCGCGCATGCCCTGGCGTCCCGTCCGGACCTGCGCCGGGCTTTGCTGGCCGCGTTGCTCCGGCGACGCGGCGGCGCGCCGGACCAGAGCGGATGGCGTCACACAGCTGCCGATCTGATGGCCCCGATCGCGGCCCAGGCGCTGGGAATCCGGGTCACCGTGGTCAGGGACGATCGTGGATACCAGACCTACGGTGATCCGCTGCATCCGGAAATCGTCCTTCACCTCACGGGTGATCACTGGTACGTGGCCCAGCCTGACCTGGCGACTTGAACCTCTCTTTGACGTAGGTCGCCTCGGCCATTTCGTATACGGATCTTCGGCTGAGGGGGGATCACTACTGGTGAGTCAGTGTGTACCTTCTGTTGCACCGCCAGTTGGTGATGGCATGTCAAATATTTTTCGAGGGGCGCTTGGTGGAGCGAATGGGATACGAAAGTCCCTGGGTGGGCCGCGAGAGACAGGTGGGCCTGCTCGCGCGAATGATCGAAGCCCTCGCGTCTGGACAGGGGGGCAGGCTGTTCGTGGAGGGCGAGCCGGGTGCGGGGAAGACCGCCCTGCTGTCCCTCTTGGTGGCCGACGCCCAGCGCCGGCACTGCCTCGTTCTGCGGGGTGCCGCCGACGAACTGGGGCAGCGATTCCCGTTGGCCGGGATCATCGACTGCCTGGAGACCACGGACCCGGTGATCGCCGGCCACCGGTCTGCCGTCACCGAGCTGCTCACCGCCCTGGGCACCGCTGGGGACCCCACCGCGGACCCCGCCCTGGTCGCGGTCGCCGCCGCGGTCGACAGCCTGGTCGAACGGATCACCGGCCTATGTTCCGCATCACCCGTCTTCCTCGTCCTCGACAACCTCCAGTGGGCCGACGAGGCCAGTCTGCTCGTATGGCAGCGGCTCGCCGAGGCGGCTTCGCGGCTGCCGATCCTTCTCGTCGCGGCCCTGCGTACCGGCGGCACGCTCCCTCCTCGACTCGCCGCGCTCCGTCAGAATCCGGCCGGTCAGAGTGCGGTCACGATGGATCTGCCGCCCCTCACCGAGCAGGAGACGGCGCTGTTCGCGCGGAGATCGCTGGGGGCGATCGCCGGCCCGAGACTTCTCCGGCACCTGACAGCCGCCCGCGGCAACCCCTTCTATCTGCGGGAGCTGCTCGATGCACTGACCCGCGCCGGTTCGGTCACCGTGACCGAGGGACATGCCGAACTGGGGGCCCGCCTCGGAGACGAGTCCCCGCCCCTAGGGCTCGCCGATTCCGTTGTCAACCGGCTTGTCAGCCTGCCGCGGGCCGTCGTCGACGTCCTGCGCATCGCGACGCTGCTCGGTGCCCCGTTCACGACGGACAACCTCGCGACCGTGACGGGCCGAAGCCGCGAGGAACTGGAGGGCATCGTCTGGGAGGCAGTTCTGGCGGACGTCCTGGAAGTGGACGGCAACGCGCTGAGATTCCGACACGAGGTGGCCCGTGAGGCCTTCCGCGCGCGCCTGCCGGTCTCCCTGCGCGACACACTGCACCGGCACGCCGCCAAGGCATTCGCGGCGGCCGGCGCTCCGGACCGCCAGGTCGCCGGACAGTTGCTCCCCGTGCGAGGGGCGTGGGACGACTGGGCGGTCGACTGGCTGGTACAGGCCGGTGATCCACTTCTCGCGGAGGCTCCCTGGGTCGCCACCGAACTCGTCGCACGCGCGCTGGAACACCTGGAACCGGCGCACCGGCACCGGGAGCGTCTGCAGGAGTACTTCCACCGGGGCACCTTCCTGCTGCGCCGGTCCGGCAACGCAGACCAGATCCGGCTGCTGCGCGACCAGACGACCGAACCGGCACGCCGAGCCAGGCTCACTCTCATGCTCGTCCTCGACCTCGTCCAGAAGCAGCGCGTCGAGGAAGGCCTGCACGAGGCCACCCAGGCTTTGGAGGCCCACCACGACTCGCCGGAGTTGACGGCTCAGCTCCGCGGCCCCTGGGCCTGGCTGCTGTGGGCCAGCCGCCGATTCGACGAAGCCGAAGCGGCGGCTTCGCACATCCTGGCGGACGCCGAGTTCTTTCCGTCCCCCGTGTCGGTCGGTTATGCCAGATACACCAAGGCCCTGCTGCTGATGCGCGACCGCCGACAGCACGACGCGCTCCTGGAGCTCGAGCAGGGTGTCGCGGCCACGCTGGGCTGCGAGGAAGCCACCGACGTCAGAGTCGGGCTGACCCTGCTGAGCGCGCATCTCCTCGCCGTCCTGGAACGCATGGACGAGGCGAAGCAAGCACTCCGGACCTGCCGATCCCTGGTGAAGACGACGGACCCGGAAGGACGGACTGCCTGGGTCGTCCTTCTGTCCGCGACGCTCAACTACCGGACCGGCGAATGGGACGAGGCCCTGAACGACCTGGCGTCGTTGCGCGAGCTTCCCACCGACTCGTGGATGCCGGGCACCCGTCACGGTCTGGCCGCGCTCATCCTGGCCGGCCAGAACCGCCCCGAGGAGGCCCAGGAGCAACTGGCGGTCGTCGCCGATGTGGACGTGCTCACCGGAGTACCCGGTAGCCAGACAACCTTCCTCCTCACCGCGAGAGCCCTGATCGCTGAACGGCAGGGAAGACCAGAGGAGGCGCTGGGCCTGCTTCTCCACATACTCGACCCGGAGTTGGCCGCCGCCCATAACCAGCGCTTCCACCTGCTGCCCGACGTGGTGCGGCTCGCCCTGGCGGTCGGCGACGCCTCCGCCGCAGGAAACGCCACACGGGCAGCCCAGGGGGAAGCGGAACAGGCTCCGGACGAACCGGTGCGGCGAGCCGTCGCACAGCACTGTCTGGGTCTGCTCACCGCGGATCCCGATCCGTTACGTGCCGCTCTCGCCTACTACGATCGGTCCGTGTTCCGGCCCGGCCTCGGCCATCTCCTGGAAGACCTGGCGGTGGTCCAGGCGGGCCGGGGCGACATGGCGCAGGCTCGCGCCTGCTTCGGCCGTGCGGTGAAGGTGTACCGCTCCCTCGGGGCCGACTGGCACATTGCCCGTGCCGATGCCCGGCTCCGCGCGCTGGGGATCCGGCGCGCTCACAGTGGCGCACGGGACCGGCCCAAGAACGGCTGGGAGGCGCTGACCCCGACGGAACTGAAAGTGGCGCTGTTGGTGGCCAGAGGCCGTACGAATCCACAAGTCGCCGCCGAACTGCTGCTCTCGCCCAGGACGGTGCAGACCCATGTGTCGCACATCCTGACAAAACTCGGCGCGCGTTCCCGTACGGACATCGTGGCGGAGGCCGTGCGCGTCGGTGCCCTGCACGGGCGACGGCTCGGCCGTCCGGACAGCTGAACCAGCGGAGGGAACGGGCGCATGACACGGGAGACGACCGGGCCGACGGCAGGCGACACATGGATCGGACGGGAACGGGAGGTCGGAGAACTCGCGGAGCTGATCGAGGCCGTAGCGGGCGGCCGAGGGGGCTCGGTGCTCATCGAAGGCGAACCGGCCATAGGGAAAACCACCTTGCTGGCGCTGACGTCGCTGGAGGCCGCGCGGCTCGGGTGCCGGGTGCTGCATGCCACCGCCTCCGAACTGGCCCACGACTTCCCGCTGCGTCCACTCCTGCGCTGTCTCGATCAGGACCGCCAGAACGAGACGGACCGGCCCGAGGACGAGACACACACCATGGCGGTCATGGAGCGGCTGATCAGGCTGCTCACCGTCATGCTCGACGAAGGCCCGCTCGTCCTGCTGCTTGACGACCTTCATTGGGCGGACGATGCCACGCTGCTGCTGTGGCAGCGGCTGAGCCGGGTGGCGGGGCGCGTTCCGCTGCTGCTCGTCGCCACGGTGCGGGCGGTGCCGGACAGGCCCGAAGTGAGCCGGCTCCGTCGCGGCCTGCTGAGCGCGGACACCCGCCTCATCGAACTCGCGCCGATGACACCGGCCGAAGTAGCCGCTCTGGCACAGTCCTTGCTCGGTGTGGCTCCGGGGCCCAAACTGTGCGGATGGCTCACGTCCGCGGGCGGCAACCCTCTGTTCGTACGGGAGCTGCTCGACGCCCTGCGGCGCGACGAGGGCATCGAACGGAACGGCCCGGTCGTCGAACTGGCCGGACGGGCCGCGTCGGGGTTCCCGCCTCCACCGGATCAGGCCGTTGGGGAGCGGCTGTCGCATCTTTCGGCGCCCTGTCAGGAAGCGCTCCGGGCAGCTGCCCTGCTGGGGACCGAGTTCACCGCCCGGGAACTGGCCGCCGTGCTGGACCGTTCCCCCTGGGAACTGCTCACCCTGGTGGACGAGGCCGTGCCGGCCGGAGTCCTCGTCGACACCGGGGACGGGTTGCGCTTTCGTCATCCGGTGATCCGTCAAGCCCTCTACGCCGCGCTGCAGCCGGAGCAGCGGGCGGCGGCGCACGGGAGGGCGGCCCACGCCCTGGCGGCGGCCGGCGCCCCCATGGATCGCATAGCCGAACAGCTGCTGCGTGCCGGGCCCACTGCCGGGGGACCGATGCTGAGGTGGATCAACGAGCACGCCGAACCTCTCGCCACCCGCTGTCCCGAAGTCGCCACCGAACTCATACAGAGCGCCATGGACCGGCTGCCACCCGAGGATCCGGGCCACTCGATGCTCGAGCGTCACCTCGGAACGGCTGCCTTCCTGCTCCGGCGCCCGGCAAGCACCGTCATCCTGCGCAGGCTGCTCGACCGGACACACGACCGTGAGAACGTGGCCCAGCTGACGATGTCGCTGGTGCACAGCCTGTTCTGGCAAGGAGGATGGGACGAGGCGATCGAGGCCATCGCCGCTGTGGGCTCGTTGGACTCGGCGGCCGAGTCGTCCCGTGATCCGGTGTCCGCTCTGTGGCGCAACCGGCTGCGAGCTCTGGGAGCGATCGCCCTGTGGAGTGCGGGCCGTGAGGCGGAGGCCGCGCCCATCGCCGCCGAAGTCGTTGCCGAGGCGGTGCGCGACGGCGATGACCAGGCCGAGGCTTACGGCCGTCAGGCGGTTGCTCTGGGGCTGATGCGGGCACGGCGGACGGAATCGGCGCTGGCCGAGAATGAGCGGGCGCTGGCGGCTTCCCACCGAGCGGCAACTATCGGCAAGGGGAGTCAGGAGAACACGGATCTGCGGATTTCGATGCTGGTCACCCGCGCGGTGATGCTCGGCACCGTCGACCGCATGGAAGACGCTCTGGCGGCGCTGCGCGAAGCCGGGGACCTTTCCGAAGCGCAAGGCATCTACGGTCAGTTCAGCGGGATCGCGATGAGCTCCGCGGTGCTCAACTACTGGACCGGGCGCTGGGACGACGCGCTGACCGGTCTCGCGGGCATCGAAGACCTGCCGGGAATCGCCTGGATGCCCGTGCTCCGCCACGGTGTCGAAGTGCTCATACACGGCCACCGGGACGATGGACCGGCGGCCGACGCCGCCTTCCGCGAACTCCGCGACCTCCCCGACCCTGAGGGACTCCAGCGATCGCACACCAGCTATCGCCTCATGGCCGGCGCGCTGATGGCCGAACGGGCAGGGAGGCAGCGCGAGGCGCTGACCGTGCTGCTGCCGACGCTGGACGCCCGGTACGCCAAGGATCTGGACCAGCGCTACCAGTGGCTCCCCGACATCGTGCGGCTCGCTCTCTCGGTGGGCGAGATCGAGATAGCGAGGGCCGCGGCGGTCATCAGCACGCAGGAGAGCGGCCAGGGCTCGCATGCGGGACGCGTGGCCGCCGCCGCCCGCTGCAAGGGGATGATCGACGGTGACCCGGAAGTCCTGCTGTCCGCTGTGGAGTACTACGCCCGGGTGAACCGCCCACTGCAGACAGGGCAGGCGAGTGAGGATCTCGCGGTGCTGCTGGCCACCCTGGGAAGACGGGCGGAAGCCAGGGAACAGCTGCTCCGCGCCGTGGAGTGCTACCGGAGCACCGGCGCGGAGTGGGACATCGAGCGAGCCCGGTCCCGACTGCGCGCACTGGGTGTCAGGACGGTGAAGGCCACCAACGGGCCAAGACCCAAGAGCGGATGGCAGGCATTGACCCCGGCCGAACTGAAGGTGGCTGCTCTGGTGTCTCAAGGACATTCGAACCCGGAGATAGCCGCCGAGTTGTTCCTGTCGCCTCGCACCGTACAGACCCACGTGTCGCACATACTCGTCAAACTGGGAGTGCGCTCGCGTACGGAGGTGGCACGCAAGGCGTACGAGCACCTGGGGGAGTAACTCGCAGTCGCCGTCGCTCACGCCTCGGCACCGCATGCCTGGACAGCGTCCTTGAGGGCGCGCATGGCGTAGTAGGTACGGGAGATCACCGTGGCAGCCGGAACACCCAGCACTTCGGCCGTCCGGTTCACGGACATGCCCCGGAAGTACACGTGGACCAGCACGACGCGGTGTTCGGCGCTGAGGGCCCGCAGGGCCCGGTGTACGTCGGCGGACGTGGCGTGCCGCCGTGAGACATCCTCGGGCGTCGCCTCTTCGTTGCGGGGCATGTCGCCAACCTCTCTGGGCCGCGGCCGATCTGGACCCGGCGGTGCCTCTGGCCGTGCTAAGTGCCTTCGTACCGGACTGGGCCCGGGGCCGTGCCCCTCTGACAACGGCAGTGCGTGACTACCACTCAACGGAAGCCCCCTCTGGGGAGAGACGGCGGACGCGCTCGTGCGGGAATGGGGTTGCGACTCTCACACTGCTCTCACCTCGTGGGCAGAGATATCCGCCGATCGGCGGAGTCACGTAGCTGCCGATGAACGGGTGAACGGGCGAACGGCTGTCGTCACCGCGACCGGCCATGGGCGCCGGCTGAACCCACACCGGTAGCGCCACGTGCCAGGTGGGAAGCGTCGTCCCCGGGAACCGGTGAGGAATCTGCATGTCTCGGCACGTTCTCCACGTCTCGCCCAGTAATCCGCGCCACCATCGCACCATCAACGAGGCGATGGCCGCAGCCCGTCCGGACTCGATCATCAATGTCTGGCCCGGCCAGTACGCGGAGAGCGTCGTGCTGACCACTGCGCTGACCATCACGGCGGAGGAGGGCCGAGGCAGCGTCGTACTGGAACCCGCTGAGGGCAGCGCCGTGGTGATGGCGGCGGAACGGGCCACGCTCTCCGGTGTCGTCCTCCGCGGCACGAGTGCGGACCTGGCCACCGTGGACGTCTCCTCCGGCCATCTGCGCCTGGACGACTGCGAGGTCGGCGCCAACGCCTGGGCAGCGGTTCTGGCACGCGGCTCGTCCGGACTGTCGCTGAACGGATGCCGGGTGGAGAACCCGGGCGGCTCCGGCATCGTCACCACGGGAACCGCACGAACGGTGGTCCAGCACACGTCGATCGAGCGCGTCGCGGGGTCCGCGGTCTATGTGGGGGACGACGCGGAACTGCGGCTCCTCGACTCCACCGTGACCGGAGCCAAGGGAAACGGCGTGGTCGCCACCGACCGCGCGCACGGCGTGGTCGAACGTTGCGACATCTCCGCGATCGGCCAGCCGGCGGTGGTCGTCCAGAAGGAGAGCGCCATGCGGCTGGTGGAGTCGGTCATCCATGACACGGCCGACGTCGGCGTGTATCTCACCGGTAGCGGTCAGGTCGTCGTGGACGACTGCCGCACGGCCGACACCGGCAGCCACGGGATCCAGATCACCGGCGGCGCGGATCCGCACATCCGGCACACCCGGATCACCCGTCCGCGTGCCAGTGGCATCCATGTGAACGAGCGCTCCAAGGGCACGTTCGAGGCCTGCGAGGTCGAGGACGCGGGCGCCTCCGGTGTCTGGGTGGGCGGCGGCAGCGACCCGGTGTTCGACTCCCTGCTGGTCCGGGACTGCTCGGGCACCGGTGTCACGCTCTCCGACGACGCGTCGGGGACGCTCACCGATCTGACGGTCCGGCATGTGCAGGAGCACGGGATCGTCATCCGTACCGGGGCCAATCCGCTGCTGCGCAACGCCACGGTCGCCGACTGCTCGGGGCACGGCATCGTCGTCGTCGAACGGGGTCGTGGACGGATCGAGGACTGTGACATCTCCGAGACCCGCTACGCGGCGGTGCACACTGCCGAGGGAGGACATCCGTACATCAGTGGCACCACCGTGCACGGCGGAACCGACGCCGGAGTCCTCATCGGCGAGGGCGGTCAGAGCGCACTGCGCGACTGCGACATCCGGGGCGCCGGAGTGGACGGGCTCACCGTGGAGGCCGGCGGTGACGTCTCGGTCTCCCGTACCCGTATCCGCGACTGCCGGGGAAACGGAGTCCGTCTCGCCGAGGGCGCCCGGGGCTCCTTCACCGGCTGTGAGCTCACTGGCAACGGAGGCGACGGAATCGTCGTGGCGAGTACGGAGCCGATCGTCATCCGTGACTGCACCGTCGCGGCGAACAGCCGCTCGGGCCTGCGCCAGACCGTCCCCAGCCAGCGGCTCAGCGTGGAGGACCTCGCCAGCCGGGACAACACCCTGCCCGACGCGTATGGCACCGCCCAGGCGGCCGGCGACACCCCGAGAGAGCAGCCCCGTACCGGCGGCGCGGCCGGCGGTGAGCCCGGCACACCGCCCGGGCAGGTGACGAGGGCCGGATCCGAGGCGAAGGCGCAACCGAGCGGGGGTGAACGGAACTCCGCCGAGGAGCTCCTCCATAAGCTCGAACAGCTCGTCGGCCTGGCCGCCGTCAAACGGGAGGTGGCCACCCTCGTCAACCTCAACCGCCTGGCCAAGCGTCGTGCCGAGGCCGGGCTGCCCAGCCTCCCCATGGGACGCCATCTCGTCTTCTCAGGACCGCCCGGCACCGGAAAGACCACCGTGGCCCGCCTCTACGCCGGCATCCTCGCCGCTCTCGGAGCCCTGGAACGAGGCCACGTCGTCGAAGTGGCGCGCGCGGACCTTGTCGCCCAGATCGTGGGGGGCACCGCCATCAAGACCACCGAGAAGTTCACCGAGGCGATGGGCGGAGTGCTGTTCATCGACGAGGCGTACGCCCTCGTCAGCGGAGCGAACGCGGGCGGCGGGCCCGACTTCGGCAAGGAGGCCATCGACACCCTGGTCAAGCTGATGGAGGACCATCGCGACGAGGTCGTCGTGATCGCCGCCGGCTACACCCATGACATGCGCAAGTTCATGGACGCCAACCCCGGACTGGCCTCCCGTTTCACTCGCACCGTCGAGTTCGAGAACTATTCCACGCCCGAGATGGTGACCATCGCCGAACAGTTCTGCACCACCCACAGTTACGAGCTGGCCGACGACACACGAGCAGCCTTGCACCAGTACTTCGAGGCGGTCCCGCGCGACGCCAACTTCGGCAACGGACGCACAGCACGCAAGGTGTTCGAGGAGATGGTGGATCGTCAGGCCCACCGGCTCGCCGCGCAGCCGAACGCCGACGCGTACGACCTCACCCGGCTCCTTGCCGAAGACGTCGGCGAGATCCCGGGAGCCGGCATCGGAGCAGGCGCCGGCACACGCGACGAGAAGGGGGTCACCGCCATTCTCGCCGAACTCGACTCCATGGTCGGCCTCGCCGAGGTGAAGCGGGAGGTCACCGATCTCGTCAATCTCCTCGCTCAGGTGCAGCACCGCAAGGCGGCGGGGCTTCCCGCCCCGCCGGTGAGCCGCCATCTCATCTTCTCCGGCAACCCCGGCACCGGGAAGACCACGGTCGCCAGGCTCTACGCCAAGCTTCTCACCGCCCTCGGTATCCTCCAGCGGGGCCAGCTCGTCGAGGTCGCCCGCGGTGATCTGGTCGGCGAGTACATCGGGCACACGGCCCAGCGCACCAAGGAAGCCTTCGACCGGGCCCGCGGCGGTCTGCTGTTCATCGACGAGGCGTACGCGTTGCTCCCTCCGGGCGGCAGCGGCGGTCAGGACTTCGGCAAGGAGGCCATCGACACTCTGGTCAAGCTGATGGAGGACCATCGCGACGAGGTAGTGGTGATCGCCGCCGGCTACACGGACGAGATGCGGGCCTTCACCGCGGCCAACCCCGGGCTCTCCTCACGCTTCACCCAATGGGTCGAGTTCGAGGACTACAGCGCCGACGAGCTGGTCACCATTCTGGCCGGCCAGGCCGACGCGAACGGCTACGAAATCGGCGACGAGACCACCAAGCTGTTGCGGGGCTACTTCGAGGCCACCCACGAGGGCCGGGTCTCCGGCAACGGGCGCTACGCACGCAAGGTCCTCGACACGATGATCACCGCGCAGGCGCGGCGGATCAGCGGTCTGGCCACGCCGACGGTCGACGACCTGCGGCTGCTGTCCCCCGCCGATGTGAAGAGCGTCCGCCAGTGACACAGGGGCGGGGCCGTCGGCCCCGCCCTTCGTCTTCACCGGACGGCGGATTCCCGCTCCGGGCCGTTCTCCTCGTCCAGGCCCGCGTCCGGTTGTGCCAGGCCCAGTTTTCTGCCCAGCCACTCGTCGAACTCGATGCACGCTGCCACCCAGCTCCCCGTCGACACGGCGAACTGTGTTTCGTCGCAGCCGGGGCCGATCAGCAGGTGGACCTCACCCACCAGCTGTGACGAGCCGTCCTCCCTCGCGTAGGTGTAGACCTTCGGCCACAGGGTGTCCCGGTTCCATTCGTCCACGGTCCGCAGGAGCTGTGTCTCGTCCTCGACACCGTGCGGACGGTCGTAGAAGGCGCGCACGGAAAAGACCCGTTGTCCTCCCACATCGGAGAACATGAAGTACGTCCGGAAGGTCTGCCATGGAGCGCAGAGGTCGCCCTCTTCATCCACGACGTACGTGATCCCGTTCTCGTCGAGGACTCGCCTGACGGCTTCCGCACCGGGCACGGTGTCGTTCTTCTCCATGATTCTCCTCAGCCTCGCGGCCGGCCGCGAGAGTGGCGGCCGTCGGTCACCTGTGCGCACGGACACAGACCCACTCGGGTTCGGCGCCGGCGTGTGAGAGTCGAGTTCCCTACGGTTCCCACCGTCGCCCCTGGGCCGGCGTACCCCCGACGTCGAATCGGAACACCCCACGTGTCATCTGACACGGAGCATCATGGAGCAGGCCGGCGAGACGCTCCCGTCCCACGCTCCAACGGTCGGAGTGTGGAGGTGTGACCTGCACGTCTTGCCGCGGGTCGGCAGAATTCACGGACACCGCCTGCCTCATGCCGCGGAGATCGTCGCCAACGTTCCCGCCCCACACCGGCCGGCCAGCCGACGTCGGGTCCCGCGCGTGTGATGTGACCACGGCCGTGACGATCCATGTGTCGGCCTCGCCCGGGGTGAGCCGTGGCTGCACCTGCTCCAGTTCGGCGTGAGCCGCACGAGGTCGTGGTGCTCCGCCCCTGGCGCTGCCCGCGCCGGCACCCGAACCGGGGTAGACGCCGATGGCACAGGGAGCTCGGACGTCTCCAGCGGAAACCGGTGGCCCGTCACCCGTTCCGAGCCGCCGTCGGGTCGGGGCAGGCCGGCAGAGAATGGGCGCCACCGGTTGCTGATTGATCCTCGAGTACGCGTTCCGCGTTCTAGAATGCGAAGGGCCAGTAGGCTCCGGCCTGTCGTGGAGGGAACGCCACGCGTGGCTGAGTTCCGGATGACGGAGCATGAAGGAGCGGGTGTCCACCGTGACAGACCCTGCGGACGAGGCCGACGACCCCCCTCACATCCGCCTGCAACTCGGGGCGTACGTCCTTGGTGCGCTCACACCTGAAGAGGACCGTGAGATCGCCGCGCACCTGTTGGACTGCGAATCGTGCGGCGCGGAGTACCTGGAGTTCGCCGAGACTCCGACGCTGCTCGCCTTGGTGACCGAGGCCCATCTCCTCTATGACATCGATATCCACGATCCGGAGGGCGACGACGACTGATCTGGACGGGCCGACGTCAAACCTCGCACACCGGGAGACCGCTCAGGCGGTCCTGCCTTCTTGGCCGGGTTGACGAGTCCTTCGTAGGGTTGGGCCGGCCAGGGGCGCTGGGTTGAGATATCGGACGGCTGTCCGTCTCGCGGCGTCTCTGGCTTCGCGGCCCGGCACCCCACGACGACTCGACGGTCGGCTTCACGCCCTCGCTGAGTAAGATCGCCGCGATGTGGAGCGGCACGCCGGTCACGGTTCGCCTCGGTGATCTGGACAAGATGTGCGCGGCGCTGAGTCGCACCGTTGGCGACCTGCTCCAGGCTGAACCCCTCGCCGCCAGTGCTGGAGAAGGTGGGGTACGGCCCAGGCCGTGGGCGTCGAGGAGTCCGGAGGCGGTCTCCTGCGGCCGACGCCGCGTCGACAGGGCGGTCCACGCTCACTGCCTCGAACTGACGGATGAGGGCACGATCTGTCCCGGCACAGTGGCCGCACTGACCTGCTGGATTCGCGCACGTCCCTGCTGGATTCGCGCACGTCGGAGGCAGGGTGGCGCCAGGTTCCGTCGGGGCGCAGACTCCGCAGCGGATGGGTGCGGCTGCAATCTCGATGGGGCCCCGCACTTCTTCAGTCGGCGGGATCGGCGCAGCACGCCTGCGATTCCTTGGGGTGTGTCGGCACGAACGCCCTCAGAGAGGAACCAGCATGGGCCGGTGCTCCACAGAAGAGGCATGCACGTGCTGGAAGAGGCATGGACGTGCTGGTCAGGGACGACCTGGGGCAGACCAAATCTCGGGATCCGGCCTCGCGTTGGCTCTGCCAGGATGCCCTGCATCCTGCGCTGGCCGGTGCTTCGCATCGGAGGACGGTTCTTGAACGACCACGGTCGGGGGTGGCGATCGGAGAGACGGCCGAAATCGGCCTCAGGACCTCGGACCGGACTCCCGGGCCGGGACCATGACCGCGATGGTGCAGCCTCGCTCGGCAAGCAGTGGTCGCACCTCGCGGACCGGATGTTCTGCCCGAGCCGGAGCGACTGGCTACAGGCCGAGTTCGTTGAGCATGGTCTGGATTTCGGTGTGCGCGTTGCTGTGGGGGCTGTGGTGGGCGTGGAGGATGCGGTGGAGGCGTAGTTCGAGGAGCATCCCGAGGGCGATGTCTGTGTCGGAGATGTCGAGGGGGAGGGCGAGGGGGGCGGCGTGGCGGATGAGGAGGGCGTGGGCCTGGGCTCGGGCGTGGGGGTCTTGCGGGGCGGTGTGGTTGAGGGTGGCGTGGTAGGCGTTGGCCGCGTCGGCCCAGACGTGTGCGGTGGTGGGGTCGATGTGGTGGTCGATGAGGTAGCGGTGGAGTCGGGGCAGATGGCTGTTGAAGTTGTTCTGGGAGAGGAGGTCGAGGCCGTCCTGGAAATGGCGCCGGTAGGTGGGGTCGTGCTGGACGAGGAGCCAGTGGACTGTGGTCGCGGGCAGTGGTCCTCGTGCGGGGATGAGGGCCGCGCCGATGTCGTGCAGTGAGGCGTGCTGCTGGTAGAGCTGGTGGTGGGCGGTGCCGGCCAGTGCGGTCAGTGCCGGGCTGTGGGCGGACAGGTGGTGGCCGGGTTCCTGACGCGGGGTGT